>JBBSQJ010000036.1:0-24027 GCA_038257965.1 Propionibacteriales bacterium | reverse complement strand
GCCTTCATGCCGCCGGAGACGACGAGGTTGACCCCGCGCTCTTTGAGCATCGACACGATGCGATCGGCGACGTCGCCGACCAGCACCGCGACGGAGATCGCCATGCAGCGTTCGCCGGCCGAACCGAAGCCGGCGTTGGTCGCCTGGTCGGCGGCCCGTTCGAGATCGGCGTCGGGCAGCACCACCATGTGGTTCTTGGCCCCGCCGAGAGCCTGGACCCGCTTGCCGTGGGAGGTTCCGGTCTCGTAGACGTACTTCGCGATCGGGGTCGACCCGACGAAGGAGATCGACGCCACGTCGGGATGGGTGAGCAGGCCGTCGACCGCGACCTTGTCGCCGTTGAGCACGTTGAACACCCCGTCCGGCAGGCCGGCTTCGCTCCACAGCTTCGCCATCCACAACGCGGCGGTCGGCACCTTCTCGCTCGGTTTGAGCACCACGGTGTTGCCGGCGGCGATCGCGATCGGGAAGAACCACATCGGCACCATGGCCGGGAAGTTGAACGGGGAGATGATCCCGACCACGCCGAGCGGCTGGCGGACCGAGTGGACGTCGACCCGGGTCGAGGCGTTCTCGGTGAACGCACCCTTGACCAGATGCGGGATGCCGCAGGCGAACTCGACGACCTCCTGACCGCGACTCACTTCGCCCAGCGCGTCGGAGACCACCTTGCCGTGTTCGGACGTGATGATCGCCGCGAGCTCGGGCTTCCGGGCGTTCAGCAGCTCACGGAACGCGAACAGCACCTGGGCCCGTCGGGCCAGCGAGGTGTCGCGCCAGCCGGGGAAGGCCGCGGCGGCGGCCGCCACCACGTCGTCGACGTCGGACCGGCCGGCCAGAGCCAACTGAGCGGTCACCTCACCGCTGGCCGGGTTCGTCACATCACAGAAGCGTCCGCTGGTGCCCTCGAAGACGGCGCCGTTCTTCCAATGGTGAAGCGTCGTTGCCATGTCGTTCTCCTCAATGTTGCGATGGGGTTGGGGTCGATGACGCTCCGGTCCGATGCGCTCGCCGATCACCGGACGTGCCTGCGGGGGGAGTCACGGCCGGCGTCCGATCAGGTCGCGACCGCCGATGCCGAGCATCGGTTCTTCGTCGAGCGCACGGTCGGTGCCGACCAGCCGGACGCGCTCCCTGCGGCCGCTCCTGACCGCCTTGACGCCGGCCTCGCACACGGCAACGGCCGCGTAACCGTCCCAGGCGCCCGGACCGTCGATCGTCCCCCGCCCGGCTGCGTCCACCCAGTGCTGCAACTCGACGTCGTAGGCCTGCTGGAACCGCTCGACGAATCCCGCAGAGATCTGTCCACCCCAACGCCCGTCGGCGCTCTTCAGTTGCAGATTCTGGTCGAGTCCGATGGTCGCGCTGCCCAGTTCGCCGACGACCTCGGTCCGCACCTCATAGGCGACGCCGGAACGGACGAAGATCTCGACGGTGGCGATCCGGCCGGACTCGGTCTCGAAGATCACCAGCATCGGATCGTTGGTGCCGACGGGCGCCTTCGACGTCGCGGCACCCTTGATCACCCGGACCCATGCGATCTCCTCGTCGAGCAGGAAACGCGTCACGTCGACCTCGTGAACCACGCAGTCGCGGATCATGAACTCGGAATCGAAGTGCCCGGACGCGTCGAGATTGCGGTGGGTGCAGTGCAGCATCAGCGGATTGCCGAGACGACCGGAGACGATCAACTGCTGCAGGGCCACGTACTCGGAGTCGAACCGTCGCATGAATCCGACCTGGACCAGGTGCCGGCCGAGCGCCTTCTCCTTCTCGACGATGCGGTAGGCCGACGCGACGTCGGTGGTCAACGGCTTCTCACACAGCACCGGCTTGCCGGCGTCGAGCGAGGCGTTGACCTGCGCATCGTGCATCCCTCCCGGGGACGCGATCAGCACCGCGTCGACCTCAGGAGCGTTGATCGCCGCGATGGGGTCGTGGACCACCCGGGCACCGACCTCGTCGGCGATCGCTGCGGCCTTCTGCGGGACGTAGTCGCTGACCACGGTGACCTCGGCTCCGTGGATCCGCTTGCTCAGCGCGTCCACGTGAAAGCCGCCCATCATGCCGACGCCGAGGACGGCGACCCGCAACGGCGCCTTGGCTTCGCCTGCCCTTGGCTTCGCCTCCGGCGAGCCGAGCCTGCCGTGGGCCTGCGAGAGGGTCATCCGAGCCTCCCCAGGTCGATCTCGACGTCGCTGCAGGTGCTCAGGTAGGCCTTGGTCCGGATGGCGATCGGCAGCGGCAGGTCCGGCGGGCACGGGTAGAGGTCGTGCTCGATGATGCCCGTGATCTCCCGACCGAGGCCGGCGAGCGCCTCGAGCACGGGCGGCATCTCGGGAACCCCCAACGGCGGCTCGATCATGACGCCCATCCGGACGGCCTCGGGCCAGGCGACGTCGTGGTCTCGCACCTGCTCCAACACCGACGGGTTCACCTGTTTGAGGTGGACGTAGCCGATTCGCGACGGGTACTCGGCGATGATCTCGACGCAGTCGCCGCCGTGGTAGGCGATGTGTCCGGTGTCGAGGCAGAGGTTCACGTGCTGGGGGTCGGTCGCCTCGATGAACCGCTCGATGTCGGGCTGATAACCGACGTGACTTTCCGCGTGGGGATGGAACTGCACGTGCAGCCCGTACTCGTCCAGGATCCGGCGACCCAGCTCGTCGGTCTGACCGGTGAGCAGCGCCCACTGCTCATCGGTCAAGGTGGACGGCTCCAGGTCGACACCGGTCTTCTCGTCGCGGTACATCGCGGGGATGACCACGATGTGCTTGCCGCCAAGCGCCTGAGTCAACGCCGCAACCGCGGTCACCTGCTTCCAGACCGCCTCCCACGAACCTGGCCGGTGCAGCCCGGAGAAGACCGTGCCCGCCAGCACGGAAAGATCGTGCTCCTCCAAGAGGTCCTTCAGCTCCGCCGGATCGGTCGGCAGATAGCCGTACGGACCGAGTTCGATCGCCTCGTAACCAGCCTCCGCGACCTCGGCCAGGAACTGGCTCGCCGGAAGCTGGTGAGGATCACTGGGGAACCACACTCCCCACGAGTCCGGCGCGGTGCCGATGGTGATCTTGGACAAGGGTCGCACTCTCCCTGCTCGGTGTCGGATCGGGTGAACGGTTCGGGTTACGCCGGTGATCAGGTCGTGGGCGCGAGGAACGATCGCTGATCGATCTTGTGTGCGTCGTAGGTTCGGCGGGCGGACTGGGTGGACTGCAGGGTGGAGGTCGCACTGACCGGCACGTCCCACCACGACTGCGAGCTCGGTGCGTCGACCAGCGGGTCGGTCTCGACATAGATCACGATCGGACGTTCGGCCGCCTTGGCGGCCTTGATCGCGTCGGCGAATTCCGCACGCGTGGTCGCCCGGATAACCTCGAGCCCGAAGCTGGCCGCATTGGCCGCCAGGTCGATCGGCAGCTTGTCACCGTCGAGTCGACCGGTCTGAGCGTTGCGGTAGCGATACCTCGTGCCGAACCGCTGTGAGCCCAGCGATTGCGACAACGACCCGATGGAGGCGAAGCCGTGGTTCTGGACGAGCACGGTGATGATCTTGAGATCCTCCTGCACCGCGGTCGCCAGCTCGGTGGCCATCATCAGGTACGACCCGTCGCCGACCATGACGAACACGTCGCGGTCCGGGCAGGCGAGACGGACACCCAGTCCGCCCGCGATCTCATAACCCATACAGGAGTAGCCGTACTCGACGTGGTAGCCCTTCGGATCCCGGGTCTGCCACAGTTTGTGAAGGTCTCCAGGCATCGAGCCCGCTGCACAGACGACGACGTCGCGCGGATCGGACAACTCGTTGACCATCCCGATCACCGAGCTCTGGGTGAGCAGGCCCGCAGAAGGCTCCTCCTCCGCATACGCGGTCGCCACGGTCACGTCCCACTCCTGGCTCAGGGAGGAGATCCGAGCGGCGTACGCGGCATCGACACGGTGGTCGCTCAATAGCACGCCCAGCGCTTCCAGCGCTTCGCGCGCATCGGCGAGCACACTCAGACCGGCGTGTTTGACCGCATCGACCCGAGCGACGTTGATGTTGACGAACTGCACGCCGGGGTGCTGGAACGCCGTGCGACTCGCGGTGGTGAAGTCGGAGTAGCGGGTGCCGATCCCGATCACCACGTCCGCGTCGAGAGCGATCGCGTTGGACGCGGTCGTGCCGGTCGCACCCACGGCGCCGAGGCACTGAGCGTGGTCGAAGGCGAGCGTGCCCTTGCCGGCCTGGGTCTGGGCGACCGGGATGCCCGTGGTCTGCACCAACGCCTCGAGCGCCTCGGTCGCGCCGGAGTAGTGCACGCCGCCGCCGGCGACGATCAACGGGCGTTCCGCGGAGCGGATGATCTCGGCCGCTCGCTCGATCAGCCGGGTCTCCGGCAGCGGGCGGGCAATGTGCCAGATCCGCTTGGCGAAGAGCTCGGCCGGCC
The DNA here is from genome assembly GCA_038257965.1 of Propionibacteriales bacterium. Taxonomy (GTDB): domain Bacteria; phylum Actinomycetota; class Actinomycetes; order Propionibacteriales; family Propionibacteriaceae; genus Microlunatus. The sequence continues at coordinate 19,594 of JBBSQJ010000036.1, read as the reverse complement.
AGTCAGCCGCCTGCACCTGGACGTCTTGCGGGAAACAGAGCGTCACCGCACCGGTCTCGGCCGGGTCCGTGAGCACCCGCATCGCCGAGATGAGCGCGGACGGCAGTTGCTCGGGGCGCCATACCCGGTCGAAGTACTTGCTCACCGGACGGAACACATCGTTAACGGTGATGTCGCCCGAGTCCGGCAGCTCGAGCTCCTGAAGAAGCGGTGACGCGCTGCGATCGGCGAAGGTGTCGGCCGGCAACAGCAGCACCGGAAGCCGGTTGATCGTGGCGAGCGCCGCGCCGGTGACCATGTTGGTGGCCCCGGGACCGACCGAGGTCGAGACGGCATAGGTCTGCAGCCGGTTCTTCATCCGCGCGTACGCAACGGCGCTGTGCACCATGGCCTGCTCGTTGCGGCCCAGGATGTAGGGCAGCGCAGAGTTGGGGGACGCGCTCACGGACTCGCCCTCCGCCCCGGCCTCGAGCTCGGCCTGCAACAGCGCCTGGCCGATGCCCGCGACGTTGCCGTGTCCGAAGATGCCGAAACAGCCGGCGAACAGCTTCTGCTCGACTCCGTCGGACTCCGAGTACTGCGCGCCCAGGAACTCGACCAGGGCCTGAGCGACGGTCCGGTACACGGTTTCTGCCATCGAGATCACGCGTCCTTCGCGGTGAGTCTGGGGTCTAGGTCAAGGTGTTGCCAGGTGCCGCGCACCCATGCCTGGTCGGGATGGTCGGAGATCTTCCAGGCACGCTCGGCACCGGGGCCGGCCATCACATTCAAGTAGTACATGTCGAATCCGGGAGCCGCAACGCAGGGCCCGTGCCAGCCGTAGGGCACGAGCACGAGGTCCCCGTCGGCGACCTCTTCGAGCAGGTCGATGTGATGGCCGGGCGAGGACGAGGTCCGCATGAACCCGAAGCCGGGCTGACCGTGGGGACCGGCGGCGATCTCGAAGTAGTAGATCTCCTCCAGGTCCGATTCGGTCTCGGTGGTCTCGTCGTGCTTGTGGGCCGGATAGGACGACCAGTTGCCGGCCGGGGTGATCACCTCGCAGGCGATGATCTTGCTCGCCGACAGCGTGTCCGGGGTGCCGAAGTTGCGCACCTGCCGGCTGGACTGGCCGGCCCCACGCAACTCCACCGGTACCTCGGTCACCGCCAGGTACCGCGACCGGGGCCGTTCGGGCTGGTCGGCGCCCTCGTGCACTGCGGTCCCGGCAACCCGTGCCCCACAGAGGGCGAAGCGCCCGCCGGTCTGGGAGCGCAGCTCTACGGTGCTTCCCGAGGTCAGATAGGCGACGTCGGTCGGGCCGGCGAACACGTTCTGCCGGCCGACCAGCGAACAGAAACGGGCACCCCCGGCCTCCACCGTCGCCGAGCCGGACAACGGCACGACGATCACCTCGTCATCGCCGGTGGAGAACCGGAAAGGTTCGCCTGCCCCGATCCGGACGATCCGCAGTGACGTGTAACCCCAGCCCGCCGAATTCGGCGTGACCTCGACCTCGTAGCCGTCCGCGCCGGTCGTGCCGGCGGCAAGGTAGAACTCCGAGTTCATCGCAGCCTCCTTCTCATCGGATCTGGCTCATCGGATCTGGCTCATCGGATCTGGCTCATCGGATCTGGCTCATCGGACGAGCGAGACCGCAGTGTCCACCGCCTTGGCGACGTCGCCGTCGGCCGGGTAGAGCATGGTGCGGCCGACGACCAGACCGCGCACCGACGGCAGTCGCAGCGCGGCCTGCCAGGCCGCGTACGTGTCGTCGGGCGAGCCTTCGGGATCGCCGCCGAGTAGCAGCGTCGGCAGCGTGGTGGCGTCCATCACGCGCTCCATCTCGGTCACCACGGGGAGTTTCAGCCAGGTGTAGGCACTGGATGCGCCGAGACCCTGCGCGATGTGCATCGACTTGATCACCGCGTTGGGCGAGAGGTCGTTGACCATCCTGCCGCCGACCCGGCTGGACATGAACGGTTCCACCATGGCGATCGTGCGTCGCCGGTTGAGCTCGGTGATGATCCTCGCCTGCGTCTCCAGGGTCAGCACCGTTGCGGGGTCGGCCAGGTCGATCCGGGTGAGCATCTTCAGACCGTCCAAGCCGGCATCGATCGCGCCTCGGACGTCGTAGCCGGTGTTGCGGTCGTCCACCTCGAAGCTGGCGCCCTGGAGTCCACCCCGGTTCAGGGAGGCGAAAGCCACCTTGCCCTCGAGTGCGCCGAGCAGCAGGAGATCCTCGGCGATGTCGGCGGTGGCCAGTAGGCCGTCCACGCCCGGGCGGGCCAGCGCGATGAGGAGCCGCTCGAGCAGCTCCGTACGGCTGGCCATCGCAGTCGGCCGACCCTGGGCGGCGAGTGCACCACGCGCCGGGTGATCGCATGCGATGATCATCAGCTTGCCGTCGGCGCCCAGCAACGGTCGCCGCTGCCGGGTGGCGAGCAGGGCGGCGATCCGCCCAGGATCGCGGGCCCGGATCTCGTTGATCTCCGCGATCGAACCGGCGAATCCCTTGCCGAGGGTCGGACAGGTCGCGAGTGCCGTGGTCACGACCTATCCCCCGGCTTAACGGGCGCGGCGAAGTGCACGGCGAGGGCATCGGCAAGGCGCTCGTTCGGGTCACCGCCGCCGATCAGCGTCTCGATCTCGGCCTCGGTCGGCATCGCCGTCGAGCACTCCAGTCGGGAAGCGACGATGGCGCCTGCCGCGTTCGCATACTGCAGCACCTTCGCCAGCGGCCAGCCACGGAGCAGCCCGTGGCACAGGGATCCCCCGAAGGAGTCACCGGCTCCCAGTCCGTTGAGCGGCCGGACCGGGAAGGGCGGCGATTCCAGCCGCTCGGTCCGGGTCTTGGCCAGCACACCCTTGGCACCCTGCTTGACGATCGCCAACTCGACCCCCGCCTCGAGCAGCGCGTCCGCAGCCCTTTCCGGCTCGGTCTCACCGATCGCGACCTCGCACTCCTCCCGGTTGCCGACCGCCACGCTCACGTGCGGCAGGGCCGTACGGATCTGCTCGGCCGCCGCCGCCGGGCTCTCCCAGAACATGGGCCGGTAGTCCAGGTCCAGCACGGTGAACGGTTTGCGGGCGCGGGCCTCGAGCACGGCGAAGTGTGACTCGCGGCTCGGCTCCTCGCTCAAGCCGGTCACCGAAAGCCACATCAGCCGGGTGCTGCCGACGGCGTCGAAGTCGATGTCGGACGGCTTGACCTGCAGATCGGGAGCCGTCGGTCTGCGGTAGAACCAGAGCGGGAAGTCGTCGGGTGGGAAGATCTCGCAGAACGTGACCGGGGTCGCGTACTCGTAGTTGGTGACGACCTGGGAGTCGTCGACGCCGAGTTCGCGCAGGGCCTTGCGAACGAACCGCCCGAAGGGGTCGTCGCCGACCCCGGTGATGATGCCGGCGCGCTCGCCGAGCCGGGCCGCGGCGACCGCCACGTTGGCCGTCGTCCCGCCAAGGTACTTGCCGAACGTCTGCACGTCCTCCAGACCGACGCCGATCTGTAGTGGGTAGATGTCGACGCCGGCGCGGCCGAACGTCAAGACGTCCAAGCGGGCCGGGTGCGCCGTGACGGTCGGGGCAGGATCGCTCATCGCGCTCTCCTTCGAGATTCCGGTCTGCGAACCCTACTTCCGCGGGTTCGGACTGAGGATTCGACCGGCACGCGGCACCTCCGAAACCTCGAGTCGGGCGCGCCGACACGTCCATGGTTTGTACAGACAATACATCATATGCGAGGAGGAAGCCGATCGGTACACTCCGAACCGCTTCATCGGGCTCGATCCCCGCAATCTCCGACGGCGGTCACCCGGCCCCCCTCATCTTCGCGCGCGATTCGATGACCTCCGATGTCGGTCTCGACGCGCGCCACGCGTTGAGTAGAGCGATGGATCGCGACGCACTTGCCGATCGAGCGACGGAACGGAAAAGGTTTCGGTTCGGCCGCGGCTGTGGTCGGCTCAGCTGCGGCGACCGACCAGGAAGCCGCTCCCCCAGGCCAGATGGGTAGCTGCCAGCACGGCCGGGAGCCAGCGCCTGGCCGCGGGTGACAACGTGTGGGGCGAGACAGCCGTGACGTAGGCGACGAAGGCTCCGTAGCCGAGCGGAGCCGCCGCGCCGAGTCGCAGCAACGGCGATCCGAGCCGACGGCCCAGCAACGCGGCCAGCGTGCCTCCGACGATCCCGAGCACGGCGGCTGGTGGAGCCAGGTAACGCACGCTCGCCGTGTCGCTGTGTCGGCGGACGACCTCGCGTCGCCACTTGCCCGTGTCGTACATCTGCCGGATCAGTGCCGACAGGCTCGACCGGGGCCGATAGGTCACCCGCAGCTCCGGGGAGAAGTAGACCAGCCGCCCCGAGTTCCGCAACCGATAGTTGAGCTCCCAGTCCTGAGCACGGTGCATGCTCTCGTCGAAGCACCCGACGGCGAGCAGATCGGCCTTCTCGAACACGCCGAGGAACACGGTCTCTGCCGGCCCGGCCGGCACGTCACCCTGGTGGAACGCCGCCCCGCCCAGGCCGTACCGACTGGTATAGATGTAGGCCACGGCCTCCTCGAAGGGCGTGCGCCCTTGCGCGTCCATCACGCCCCCTACGTTGGCCGCGCCCGTCTCCGCCAGCAGGGAGACCGCCCGAGCGATGTAGCCCTCACCGAGCTCGCCGTGGCCGTCGACGCGGACGATGATGTCGTAACGAGACGCGGCGATCGCGACGTTCAACGCGTGCGGCGTGCGTCCGGCGAGATTGTCGACCACGCGCAACCGCTCGTCATCAGCGGCCAGCTCGGCCGCGATCGCGCCGGTTCGATCGTGGCTCGGTCCTACGGCCATGATCACCTCGAACGGACCTGGGTAGTCCTGGGCCAGCACACGCTCGACGGCCGCCACCAGATGCGGCTCCTCGTTGCGCACCGGCATGACCACGCTCACCCCCGGCCACGGACGCGACGATCGATCGGGGTCGGCTGGACTCACCCGCGTCATTGTTCCCTACCGTGGGTTCCTACCGGGGCACCATCGCAACGCAGCGTGGTCGTGGCGTCACCGGCCCGCGCGGCGTCAGGCTGAGCAGACCGAGCCGACGTCATCGGCGTTGGCGGCAGTGGCGACCTTCTCCTTGGAGCTGGAGCCGGCCTTCGGCGATGCGCTGGCCGCCACACCACTGGCCGCCCCACCACTGGCCGCCCCACCACTGGCCGCCCCACCACTGGCCGCCCCACCACTGGCCGCCCCACCACTGGTCGCCCCACCACTGGTCGACCCGCTCGGCGCACCCACGCTCGCCGACGGCGCCGGGCTGGAGTTGTCGGCAGCCTCGGCAGCGTCGATCTTCGCGGCGACCATCTTGTGCATCTTGGCGAAGTTCGCCTCACCCGGATAGATGGTGGGGGGGACGAAGCCGAGCGTCGCCAATGGCGTCGACTTTGCCTTCATCGCCAGACCCAGCATGGTGTCGATCCGAGTAGTCGGGATGTCGGTGGCGACGATCTCCTTGCCCGCGGCGGCGATCTGGTTGAAGTTGCTCAGCACTGTTACGGGGTCCAGCTGCTGCAGCATGGCGCTCATCACGCACTTCTGCCGAGCCATCCGGTCGTAATCGGAGGAGTCCGAGCGAGAGCGGGCGAACCAGAGCGCCTCGTATCCGTTGAGATGGCGGTCCTTGCCCTTCTTCACGTAGCCGTACAGCTTCGCGTGGCCGCCGCCGATCGGGATGTCTCGATTGACGTCGATCGTGACGCCGCCGACGGCATCCACGAGCGCCTCGAAGCCCTTGAGGTCGATCAGTGCCCAGTAGTTGATCTTCAGTCCGGTGGCGCCCTCGACCGCCTCCTTGGTGGCTTGCGCGCCCGGGTTGCGGACACCCGGGTAGAGGTCCTTGTGGCCCATCGCATAGGTGTAGACGGCGTTGAGCATGCAGGAGTGATCCGGGCAGCCGTATCCCTCGGGGAACTTCGCGTGCAGCGGCGAGGACTCGGGGAAGGGCACGTCTTCGAGGTTGCGCGGCAGGCTGATCAGCACGGTACGCCCGGTCTCGGCGTCGACGCTGGCGACCGTCATGCTATCCGGACGCATGCCCGTCCGGCCCTTGCCCGCGTCGCCGCCCATCAGCAGGAGGTTGTAACGACCCGCTGTCGCGTGTTTCTCCCCGCCACCGGCGAACACCGTGCTCACCAGATCCCGCTGGGCCGAGACCACGCCGGCCGACGCGACCAGACCGCCGATGATCGCCGTCGAGAGGCCCAGGCTGAGCAGCGCGAGCAGAGGCCGGTGCCGCCGTGCCAGCTCGGGTGGCCGGGCGATCCGCCAGGCGTCCAGCATGAGGAGTCCCCAGGCGATGCCGAGCACGATCAGCCCGATCTGGATCACCCGGAGCGTCGGCGGATAGGTGAACAGCACCACGGCCCCGCTGCGCCGAACGATCGCCAGGAGGCCGAAGATCAGCAACAGCCCCCACAGCACCGCCCAGGTGCGGAGCGCGAAGCGGCCGACCGACTTGTTCCCGGCCGCAAGCTGCGCGGAGCCCGGCAACACCAAAGTCATGCCCAGGAAAGCCAGGGCACGGCGCAACTTGACCCGCTCGCTGCGCACTCCAGGCTTCTCCAGACCCGACGGGATGTGCTGACGCCCCCCACCGCCGGTGGGTCCCGGCGGAGAACCGTGGTCGGTGCTCGGGTCGTCGACGACGGTCTGCGGCACGTGGACAAGCCTTTCGGTTGGGAAGGAACCGAGTAGTTGGCAGTCAGTATCACCAACTGAGGGCGCCCGAACCGTATTGCCACGCCGACGCCGACGCACTCCGTTCCGGCTGGCGACCGACCGGCGCACACCGGCATGGAGAGCCGTGTGACAGGTACCCTCGCTGATGTGCCCAGCAGTGACGACGACATCGACTGGCTTTACGGCCGGGACAAGCCGTCGCCGTCTGCGCCCGAACCGACCCAACTCATTCCGGGGTTCGACGGGCCCGCTCGAGACAGTCGGGTCAGCCCCGCAACGCCGGTTCCGCCGCCGGCCGGACCACTCCCGAGGGCCGAGCAGAGCGCACCGTTCGACACCGCTCAGTATCAGCGCGTACCGGCCTACGGGCAGCGTGCGGCCGATTCCCGTGCACACCAGGACCGGCGCCCGGCCGGCGGGATCCCCGGCCCTCCGGGTCAGCCTCCGGCCGGACCGGCGGGCCGCAAACCCAAGTCTGCGCGCAAACGCCACCCGGTGCGCACCGTGTTCCTCGTCCTGCTGGTGCTGGTGCTCGGCGGCGCCACCTGGTTGGTCGCGGTTCCCCTCCATGCCTGGAGCCAGGTGCAGCGCGTCGACGACACGCCGTCGGGGCAGCGGCCCGCAGCCCAACCGGGGACGACGTTCCTGCTCGTCGGTTCAGATTCGCGGGAAGGGCTCAGCAAGGCCGAGCGCAAGAAACTCGGCACCGGAAGCACCGCCGGCCAGCGCACCGACACCATGATGATCTTGTACATCCCGCCGAGCGGCAAGCCGGCCCTCATCTCGATCCCCCGCGACTCCTATGTGGCGATCCCCGGAAGAGGAAAGGACAAGATCAACGCCGCGTACGCGTTCGGTGGCCCCAAGCTGCTGATCAAGACCGTGGAGCAGAACACCGGGCTGCGGGTCGACGGCTATATGGAGATCGGCTTCGGCGGCTTCGTGAACATCATCGACGCGCTCGACGGCATCCGGATGTGCATTCCGAGGTCGATCAAGGACACCGACAGTCATCTGAAGCTCAAGAAGGGTTGTCAGACCCTCGACGGCACGACCGCATTGGGCTACGTCCGGATGCGCAAGGCCGATCCGCTGGGCGATCTGGGACGTGTCCAGCGTCAGCGCCAGATGCTCGCGGCGATCGCCAAGAAGTCGGCCACGCCGGCGACGGTGCTCAATCCGGTGCGCTACTGGACCCTGACCCACGCCGTGGCGGACTCGATCACCGTCGGAAAGGACACCGGACTGGTCGAGACCGGTTCGATGGCCCTGGCCATGCGCAAGGTCGCCGGCCAAGATGGCTACACCCTCACCGTGCCCGTCGCCGACGCGGACTACTACACCCCGGTCGGTTCGGCGGTGCTGTGGGACACCGACAGGGCCGAGGCGATGTTCTCCGAGCTGGCCCGCGGCGACACCTCCAAGCTCGACAAGTACGCCAAGTAGGCTCCGGCTCCGGAGTTGTCAGATTCTCAACGGGTCATGACCCGTTGAGAGTCTGACAACTCGGGGGTCAGCGGGCCAGCAGCTGGCGGGCCATCACGATCCGCTGGACCTGATTGGTGCCCTCGTAGATCTGAGTGATCTTGGCGTCGCGCATCATCCGCTCGACCGGGTAGTCCTTGGTGTAGCCGTAGCCGCCGAGCAGTTGGACCGCGTCGGTGGTGATCTCCATCGCCACGTCGGAGGCAAAGCACTTTGCCGTTGCCCCGAAGTAGGTCAGGTCGGCGTCGCCGCGCTCGGACTTGGCCGCCGCAGCGTAGGTGAGTTGGCGGGCCGCCTCCAGCTTCATGCCCATGTCGGCCAGCATGAACTGCAGCCCCTGGAACTCCGCGATCGCCTTGCCGAACTGCTTGCGCTCCTTGACATATCCGACGGCGTAGTCCAGCGCGCCCTGGGCGATGCCGATCGCCTGCGCCGCGATGGTCACCCGAGTATGGTCCAACGTCTTCATCGCCGTCGCGAAGCCCGTTCCCGGTTCTCCGATCATCCGGTCGGCGGGGATGCGTACGTTGTCGAGGTAGACCTCTCGCGTCGGTGAGCCCTTGATGCCCAGCTTCTTCTCCGGTGCACCGAAGGAGACGCCGGCATCGTTCTTCTCCACCACGAACGCACTGATCCCGCGACTCCGGGCGTCTGGATCGGTGACCGCGAAGACGGTGTAGAAGTCCGAGACGCCCGCGTTGGTGATCCAGCGCTTGACGCCGTCGAGCACGTAGCCGTCGCCGTCAGGCACCGCGCGCGTCTTCATGCTGACCGCGTCGGATCCGGCTTCGGGTTCGGACAGACAGTACGAGGCCATCGCGTCGCCGCGGGCGATCGGCGGGAGATAGCGCTGCTTGAGGTCCTCCGACGCCGAGATCAGCCAAGGCAGCGTGGCGAGCTTGTTCACCGCCGGGATGAGCGAGGTGGACGCGCAGGCGCGGGCGACCTCCTCAATCACGATCACGGTGGCCAACGCGTCCGCGCCGACGCCGTCGTACGCCTCCGGGATGTGGGGCGCGTGGAACTCGGCCGCTCTCAGCGCTTCGTAGGATGCCTTCGGGAACTCGGCCAACTCGTCGGTCTCGGCCGCTCGCGGGGCCACCTTCGCGTCACAGACCTCCCGGACCGCGGACCGGAACGCCTCGTGCTCCTCGGTGGGAGTGTAGATCTCGGTGAAGTCGCTCACTCGCCGATCCTACTGGCCGGTAACGCGCGCGGGAGCGGCTCAGCTGGCCTTCGACGCGAACGGCGTCCTCTGGGTCTTGCCGGCCCGCTGCTGGAGCAGCTTGGAGCGCTGCAGCGCCCGCACCGCGCGTGGCGGTACGCCGTTGATCTCCTCGGTGCTGTAGGCGTAGATCCCCACCGCCCAGCCCATGGCGTCGAGATTGCGGTCCAGAGCGGTTCGGTCGACGTTGCCGAGGTTGTCACAGGCGGAGTGATAGCACGGGTCGTATGCGATCCCGGCCGTTCCGCCCCACTTGACGACCTGCGCTTCGGTCTTGAGTTGTTCGGCACCGGTGAACAGACCACCGGCCGGAATCCCGCTGGCGATGAACTCTCCGTAGTCGGATCGTCCATCGAAGTCGGTGCCTTCGGTCGGGACGGTGAGTCGCTGGTCGAAGAAGTCCGTGAACGTCTTCTCGATCTGGGCCGATCCGAACGGTCCCGGTCCCGCGCCCGCATCGTCGGAGTCGTCGCCGTCGTAGACGAAGTAGCCGGCGTTCGGCGAGCCGACCATGTCGAAGTTGAGGTACAACGCGATGTCGAGCTGCTGGGCGAAGCTGAGGCCCTTGACGTACTCCGTCGAGCCGATCAGACCCAGTTCCTCGGCACCCCACCAGGCGAACCGCACCTTGTTGTGCACGTTGGGCGACCCGCCCAGCTCGAGCGCGACATCGAGCAGCGCTGCGGAACCGCTGCCGTTGTCGTTGATCCCGGGACCGGCCTTGACACTGTCCAGGTGCGCACCGGCCATCACGACGTTGCGCGCGCGGCCGGTCCGGGTCTCGGCGATGACGTTGTGACTGATCCGGGTCGTGATCGCATATCGCATCTCGACCGTCGTCGACGCTCCGGCCTGGGCGGCCAACGCCGTTCCGTCGGACTGGCTGACACCGCCGACGGGGATCGGACCCTCGGCGCCGATCGTGACGTTCGTCAACCGCCCCGGCACATTGTTGGAGATCACGGCCACGACGGCACCGGCCGCAGCCGCGTTCTGAGCCTTGAGCGCGAAGGTGCAGCCACCGCGACGGATCAAGGCGACCGAACCGGTGAAGTCCTGGCCGGCGAAGTCGGCGGCCTCGCAGCCGGTGGTCGCGTCCTCCGGCACGACCCGCAACGGCCCGGTCACGCCACCGACCGGGGTATCGATGCTGAAGTTCATCTTGTCGATCGCGAAGGTCGCGGCGCCGACCTTGACCGAAGCCGCGATCTTGGCGTTCACGTCGTAGCTGAAGGCCGGAGTACGCACCCGGAATCCGGCGTCACGCAGCTGTCCGACGACGTAATCGACGCTGTCGTCGTACCCGGCAGAATCGGGGGAGTCGCCGTCGGGCGCGGCGCGGTTGCCACCGTTCCTGTCGGCGATCCGTTGCAGCGCGATGAGGTGGCGGTTGGCGTCGCTCGCGCTGGTCTTGCGGACCAGTCGCTCGGCCAGTCGGGTGGCCGGATCCACGGCCGCTTCGGACGGGGCGCTGAGCAGCGTGGCCGACAGCGCGGCGGTGGTGAACAACACCGCCAGCGTGCGGACGGCGCGGGGACGAAGCAGGGAACCGGACATGGTGCCTCTCGGGGGGAGTCCGTCGCGCCGACAGCAGACCGACGCTGTGTGATGCAGGTCACCCTCACCGACTCCGGCGCCCACGTCAAGACTTGACAGCCGACCCGGTATTGGGTACCGGGGACGGCTGCCGGTGTCGATCGATACCCACCCGGAAGCCTGTCGACGGAGGTTCAGCCACCTGCCGACACCCCCCCGGACCTGGAGCCTCAGACCGTGGCGGCCTTGGGGTCCCAGTCCGCCGGCAGCGGGGCGGGAACGGCGACCGTGCTCTCCACGTCGACGTACGCCGCCGAAGTGATCGCCTCGTCGATCGAGATCATCGCGTCCAGCACGTGGTAGGCCAATGCGCCCTGCGCGCGGTGCGGACGTCCCTCACGGATCGCTCGGGCCATGTCCAGCACGCCGGTGCCGCGGGAGGACAGTCGGGTCGTGGCGGCCACGACCTGCGGCTCCTCGTCGTCGCGACGTTGCAGGCCGATGTCGCCGTCGAACATGTTCGGGTCGGGAAAGACCATGGTCGCGTCGGTGCCGGTGACCTCGAGCAGGGTCCGACGACGGGGCGAGTCGAAGGAGAAGATCAGGGTCGCCGACTGTCCCGATTCGAAACGGGCCGACGCGCTGACATGGCTTGGCACCGTGACGGCGAACTCCTCCCCTGCCTTCGGACCCGAGCCGATCACCCGGGTCTTGCGCGACGTCGAGCCGATCGCGGCGACGGCGGCGATCGGGCCGAACGTCTGAACCAGCGCGGTCAGGTAATACGGGCCGATGTCGAACAACGGACCCGCCCCTTCTTGAAACAAGAAGGCCGGGTTGGGGTGCCACGACTCGGGACCCGGTGACTGCATCAACACCAGCGCTGTCAACGGGGTGCCGATGCCGCCGGCCTCGATCATCGCGCGGGCCTTCTGCAGACCGCTGCCGAGGAAGGTGTCCGGCGCGCAGCCGACCCGCAGCCCGGCGGTCTCGGCGGCGGCGAGCAAGGCCTGGGCGCTGACCCGATCGAGCGCGAGCGGCTTCTCGTTCCAGACATGCTTGCCGGCGTTGATCGCCTGCACCGCCACCTCGGCGTGAGCCGCCGGGACCGTGAGGTCGACGACCAGCTCCACGTCGGGATTGTCCAGCACCACCTCCGGAGGACCGGCGATCCCGATCTGGTACTTGTCCGCCTTCGCCTTCGCCGCATCGGGGAACAGATCGCCGACGGCCACGACGTCGGTGTCGGGAAAGCTGTCGAGATTCTCCAGGTAGGTGTCGGAGATGACACCCGCGCCCACGACGCCGATGCCGACCGGACCGGTCCGGCCGTTCATGCGACGTCACCGGCCAGGAGGTAGGCCCGGCTGACCTCGATGGCGTCGACCCGATCGCCCTCGCTGTCGTCGAGCTCGATCACCCGCAGGGCGTCCGGCGCGGCGGCGATGAAGTCCCAGACCGGAATCACGCCGGACCCGACCGCCACCTGCTTGGAGTTGTCGCGCGTGCCGTCGCCGTCCTTGATGTGCAGCGCGACGACTCGGTCGCCGAGCCGGGTCAGCAGGGCCGGGACGTCGGCCCCGCCGACGTGGGCCCAGTAGGTGTCGACCTCCAGCACCACCTCGGGCGCGAGGTGGTCGGCCAGCACCTCCAGACCGTGCTTGTCGTCGAAGGTGTTTTCCAGCTCCCACCAGTGGTTGTGGTACCCGATCTGCAGACCACGATCGGCGGCCTCGTGCGCCGCGGCATTCAGCCGCTCGGCAGTGGCGACGATGTCGTCGACCGTCGTCCAATGATCGGCGGTGACGGCCGGATCGATGACGGTGGTGATCCCGAGCTCGGCAGCGAGATCGAGAATGGCGTCGGCGTCACCGCGGAGCAAACCGACGTGCGCGGTCGGTGCGGAGAGGCCGTGCTCGCCCAGGCCGCCGCGCAACTGATCGGCGTACTTGTCGAAGCCGAACGGCTCTACCAGGGTGAAGCCGAACCCGGCGATCCTGGCGAGGGTGCCGTCGAAGTCGTCGGCCAACGCCTCCCGGACCGTATAGAGCTGGACGGACAGTTCGGGTGCGGTGGGATTGTGCGCGGGCATACGGCTCCTCATGACGATCGGTGGCTGAGGGATCGGGCCTGTGAAGCGATCCAGCCAGTAACTCTACGAGCCCTCGGAAGCGCTCTCACGCGCAGGTTGGTCGGACCCCGACAATTCGCGGGCGAGCAGAGCGGCGCCCGCCGCGGCGGCGGGAAACACGACGATCGCCAGGAACGGCACGGCCAGCAGTGCGAAGGTCGGGGCGGCGAATCCCCACACGTGGAGGCGGCGGGTTCGCATGGCGCAGCGACGCTCGCGAACGGTGAGCAGGCCACGGCGCTCGAACGGACCACCCAGCAGTTCGATGGCCAGCAACCAGCCGCCGAACATCGCCGCGATCACCGGAACCACCGTCTGGCCGACGAGAGGGATGAAGCCGGCGAGGAACAGCGGCAGCGCGCCGAGGGCACTCACGGCAATGATCGCCAGGGACTGCCGAACGGACCGGCCGACACCGTGGACGAGCGGTTCGTCGTACGACGGACCTGCGCCCAACTCGCGCTCGACGTACTCACCGATCTTGTCGTAGATCGGACCACCGACGGCCAGGGTTATCGCGGTGAAGGTGACCACCATCAACAACACGCTCGCGCCGATCAGGGCGACGCCGATGGCGATCTCGGCAGCGCGCTCGGCGCCGTCCGGCCACCTTCGGGCGAACGGTGTCAGCGCCTCCACGACGGGCCCGATCCGCGCGATCAGCACGGCCAGGATGATCACGAACACCACGGACGTGATGGCGGGCGGGATCGCGCCGAGAACGAAGTTGCGCGGCCGCCGGACGACGAGGCCGAGCCCACGGATCAGCAGCGCGAAGCCGCCGACGGCTTCGGACACCGGATTCGCCACCCGTCGAGGCTAGCCGACCGCCGGGTCTCGAGGGCTCACCCGCTCGACGGGTCGACTCCGTCCCGTGGATTACCTCCCCGCACTTCGCGGAAAGTGGGCGCAAACCACAGGTTGCAACGCTTCAAATCTGCGATTCGCGCCCAGTTTCTTCGTCCCGGTCATGGGTGAGGACAGTGTTCGCGGAGCCGCAGATCGGTCAGGGTGATCAGGCCACCGCCGGCTCGTGTCCTGGCAGGGCTGGTCCGGGTCGCGGGACGGCAGCGAACCTCGACGGCGCAAACCACTCAGGTACGGCTCGCCGACTCCCCGGTTCGCCTCGGACCTCCACCAGACCGTGTCGCATCGCCTGGGACCACTCGAGGTCACCACGCCAGATCTCGATCATCCGGCGCAGCTCGGTGGTGATCTCCGCGTCGACACCGAAGCCCGGGTCGAAGTCGCAGACGTCGACGTCCTCAGGCGACAGCACCAACCACCAACGACGCATCTTGCTCTGCACGTCCGAGAACGTGAAGGAGACCACTCGGCGCTCGGTGGGAGGCAGGCGCGGGTCCACGTTGCGATGCAGGTCCCACATCAGCAGCTTCGGGTCGAGGTCGGCATCACCGAGCTCACCGACCCAGCGCACACCCCAGACACCGATCGCCTCGACGATCGGTCGAAGTTCGGCTCCGGCCTGCGTCGGGGAGTAGGCGACCGTGCTGCCCTGGGTCAGCCGAGCCACCAGGCCCGCCCGGACCAGTTGCTGTATGCGCTTGGACAACAAGGTCGGTGACATCGCCGGCAGGCCGCGGCGCAATTCGTTGAAGCGACAGCTGCCCTGCAGCAGCTCTCTCATGATCAACATCGTCCAGCGCTCGTCGAGCAGCTCCATCGCTTTCGCGACCGGACAGAACTGGCGGTACGGGGCTCCCATGATCCGAACGCTAGGCCGCGACCTCACCGGGAGCCACCCACAACGCCCGGACAGTACAGATCTTGTACCGGCGCGGTACAGATCCGGGACTGGAGGCGGCCGGCCCGAGTTCGTAGCGTCGATGTGTCCGAGCCCGACATCTCCTGAGGAGGAACTCGCATGCCATCCACCATCGAGGCACCGCAGCACATCCCGGCCGCAGATCGTGGCCGGATCGATCACGAACTCAAGGCCCGGCACCGCGCCATGTGGGCGCTGGGCGACTACCCGGCTTTGGCGTCGGAGATCGTCGCCGGCTTCGGCCCGATCCTCGTCCAAGCCGCCGGCATCGAGGCCGGCCAGCTCGTGCTGGATGTCGCGGCCGGTTCCGGCAACATCTCCATCCCGGCCGCGATCCGCGGCGCGCGGGTCACCGCCTCCGACCTGACTCCGGACCTGCTCGACATCGGCCGCGTCGAGGCGGAGGCCGCGGGACTCGATATCGCCTGGGAGGTCGGTGACGCCGAGGCACTCCCGTACGCCCAGGCGCAGTTCGACATCGTCCTGTCCTGCGTCGGGGTGATGTTCGCCCCGCATCACCAGCGCGCGGCCGATGAGTTGGTCCGGGTCTGCAAGCCGGGAGGCACGATCGCGCTGATCGGCTGGACGCCGGCCGGCTTCGTCGGACAGCTGTTCGCGACCATGAAGCCCTACACACCACCGCCCCCTCCCGGTGCACAGCCTCCGCCACTGTGGGGGGACGAGAGCCACGTACGAGAGTTGTTCGGGGCGAGGGTCGAGGACCTCCGGATCAGCACGGCTGCCCTGCCGGTCACCCGCTACGCCGGCGGCGCGGAGTTCCGGGACCACTTCAAGGCTGTCTACGGCCCGACGATCGCGGCCTATCGCGGGATCGCCGACGAGCCGGAGCGAGTCGCCGCGCTCGACCGAGCGCTGGCTGAGCTGGGCGATCGGTTCGGCGCCGAATCGGGCTCGATGGAGTGGGAGTATCTGCTGGTGGTAGGGCACCGCCGAGCCTGAACAACCCCGGACCCGCGGCGCAATGTCGCTTTTCGCACCCTCGATCACCCGATCCGCTCCTCAGACGGTCGCTGACCGGTCGAGTGTGTCAAAAGCGACCTGGTCCTGCTACCCGGCAGATGCCGACCGCACCGCCGCGCCCTTGGCCACGGCGCCCTGCCGTAACTGGTCCTGGAAGCCGAGCATCTTCTGCTGCAGCCGCGGATCGGAGGCGGCAAGGATCCGGGCCGCCAACAAGCCCGCGTTGCGCGCGTTGCCGATGCTCACGCAAGCCACTGGAACCCCGGCCGGCATCTGCACGATGGACAGCAGTGAGTCCATCCCGTCCAGGTACGTCAGCGCGACCGGCACACCGATCACCGGCAGCGGGGTGAGTGCGGCCAGCATGCCGGGCAGATGCGCGGCCCCGCCGGCGCCCGCAATGATCACCCGTAGCCCGCGGGTGTGGGCCACACGGCCGTAGCGGACCATCTCCTCCGGCATCCGGTGCGCGGAGACGACGTCTGCCTCGAACGCGATGTCGAACTCGCTCAGTGCCTGAGCGGCCGCACTCATCGTCGGCCAGTCGGAGTCCGAGCCCATCACGATGCCGACCGATGCTCCGGTGGCCGGGGCGCCGGTGCGGCTGGTGTCGGGACTTCCGCTCGGCCGGATGCCGGGTCGGTCATCCCGACCGGCGGAATGATCACTCATCAAAGTCCCCCATCAGGTAGTCGGCCGCGTGGCGGGCCCGTCGACGCACCTCGCTCAGCTGATGCCCGTATGCGACCACGTGCCCGACCTTGCGTCCTGGCTTGACCTGCTTGCCGTACAGCTCGACCCGCAGTCTCGGATCTCGCGCGAAGCAGTGCAGCAGGGATGACGGCAGATCGGTGACCGAGCCGCCGAGCACATTGGTCATCACCGCGATAGGTACCCGGGCAGTCGGGTCGCCGAGCGGCAGGTCGACGACGGCGCGAAGGTGGTTCGCGAACTGCGACGTATGGGCTCCGTCGATGCTCCAGTGACCGGTGTTGTGTGGCCGCATGGCCAGTTCGTTGATCACGACACTTCCGTCCTGGCGCTGCATCAACTCCACGGCCAGCACACCGACCACCCCGAGCTCGTCGGCGATCCGCAGCCCGAGCTGCTCGATGTAGATCCGCTGCTCGTCGGACAGCTCCGGCGCCGGCGTGATCGTCTCCACGCAGACACCGCCCTCCTGCAGGGTTTCCGAGACGGGATAGGCCACGGCCTGACCCGAGGGTGAACGCACGACGAGCACGCTCAGCTCCCGGGAGAAGTCGATGAACTCCTCGGCGATGATCACAACGCCGTCCTTCAGGCCGTGGAACGGACCGTCGGCGTCGGACGGCGAGTCGATCTTGAAAACGCCCTTGCCGTCATAACCGCCACGCGAGGTCTTGGCGATCACCGGCCAGCCCTGCTCCTCGGCGAACGCGATCAGCGCGTCCGGATCGGAGACCACCCGATAGGCCGGACACGGCGCGCCGAGGGCGGTCATCCGGTCGCGCATGACGACCTTGTCCTGGGCGTGGACGAGGGCGTGCGGGCCCGGCCGTACGGCGATGCCGGCGGCCTCGAGATCGACCAGCAAACCGGTCGGCACGTGTTCGTGGTCGAATGTGATCACGTCGCAGCCCGCGGCGAAACGGCGCACGGTCTCAGGATCGGTGTAATCGCCCACGGTCACGTCGTGCACGACGGTCGCGGCGGAGACGTCCGCGCCCTCGGCCAGCAGCCGGACGTCGATGCCCAGGGGGATCGACGCCTCGTACATCATCCGCGCGAGCTGGCCGCCCCCGATGATGCCGACGGTGAACCTCCGCACGCTGGTCACGCTGCCGAAGACTAGTCGACCGAGTCGCGAGGTCCCGCGTGCGTCACCCGTCACCGGCCCGGAGCCGGCTGGATGCCGATGATCAACCGCGGAGGACTTCGTGCATCGCATCGTAGAGCGCCGGGGTCGAGGCCACGAGCCAGTTGCCGTTGGTCAGGGCGTCGCCGACCAGGTAGTCGTTGGTCACGCCACCGGCCGCTTCGAGCACGGCGATGCCGCCGAGACAGTCCCACGAGTTGATGTGCGGCTCGATCATCCCGAGCAACCGACCGCAGGCCACATCGCAGATGGCCAGCGCACCAGAGCCGTTGCGGACGTACATCCCCCGGCGGCGCATCAGTCGGTCGAAGACGGGCACGATCTCGTCGGCTGTGACCCTGGCCGAACAGCCCAGATAGGTCAGCCCGTCGGTGAGCGCCGTGCCCGGGTGCAGGGCGAGCGCGACGTCGTTGAGGGTGGCCGGGATGCCGCGTCCGCCCACGAACAGTTCGCGTTGGGCGGGCGCGTCGACCAAACCGAACTGCACCTGGCCGTCACGGACGTACGCGATCGAGACGCACCACGTGCCGAGGCCGCTGAGGAACGGCTGTGTTCCGTCGATCGGGTCGACGACCCAGATACCGGTGCTGCCGGGGAAGTCGCTCTGCCCGGTCTCCTCGCCGAGGAACGCGTCCGCCGGCCAGGCTTCCGCGATCCGCGCCTTGATCAGCTTCTCGACCTCGACATCGGCCTCGGAGACGACGTCTTGGACACCCTTGTTGGTGACGGTGAGGGTGGCGAGTCGTTCGAAGTAGCCCATCGCCACCTCGCCGGCGGCAGTGATCAACTCGCGGGCGAAGTCGAGGCGGGGCTCGAGGTCTACAGGCACGAGCTGCTCCTTCGTTGTGGGTGAGAGAAATCGATTCTGTACCGTGGCGCCAGGTCAGCAGCGGCCGGCCGGCGCGACGAGCGGTCTCGGGCGGCGGGACTGCTTTCGACACCGCTCTCGGGGTCACGGTCGTGCTGGTCCGGTGTTCAGCGGATCGGCGTAGATCGTCCCGGGAGCAACCGCGACGATCCACTCCGATCTGTCCGGAACCTCCGGCTGTCGAAGCCGTGGTCGGATCTGCGACAGTGTTGGGGTCGATTGTCCTTTTCCATCCGAGGTCGAAGGAGTTCCACCAGTGGCCCTGGTCGTAGGCGTACCGAACGAGATCAAGAACAACGAGAACCGCGTATCGGTGGTTCCTGACGGCGTCGCCGAGCTCGTCCACCACGGCCACCAGGTGTTGGTCGAGGCCGGTGCCGGAATCGGCTCCCGCTTCAGCGACGACCAGTACGCCGCAGCGGGTGCCACCCTGGTGTCGAGCGCCGACGCTGTGTTCGCCGACGCGGATCTCATCGTGAAGGTGAAGGAACCGATCGCCGCCGAGTACCACCGGTTCCGCGAGGGCCAGCAGTTGTTCACCTACCTGCACCTGGCCGCCGACAAGCCGCTGACCGAGTTCTTGCTGGAACGCAGGATCGACTCGCTGGCGTACGCACTGGTCACCGTGGACGGGCCCTGGGCGTCGACCAGCTCGGAGAAGTGGCCGAAGTACTCCATGAGCGCCTCGTCGCTGGCCGGGTGGCCGGTGGGCAGCAACCCGACCCGCTCGATGATCCGGCGGAACCAGGCCGCGTCGCGATCGACGGCCATGGCCTGGACCATCTCGGAGAAGTCAGCCAGCTCGGCGTCGGTGAAGCGCTTGACGAGACCGAAGTCGAGGAAGGTGACGGTGCCGTCGTTCCCGAAGAGGTAGTTCCCCGGGTGGGGGTCGCCGTTGAAGGCCTGGAGCCGGTACAGGCTGCGGAACACGAACCGGTAGATCGTCTCCCCCGCCAGGTCCCGCTCTGCCTGGCTCCAACCGGCCACCTCGCTGAAGCGGGCTCCCGTGGCCAGCTCCGTGGTCAG
>JBBSQJ010000035.1:0-24180 GCA_038257965.1 Propionibacteriales bacterium | reverse complement strand
CTGCTGCGATCGGGCGCCGGCGGTGATATTTGATCGGGCTGTCCGGGCGCCGACATCCGGTGCTGTTGTCGCGCCGATGACACGTGTCTCACCGAATCCGCTGGTGATCAGGGACAGAACTGCGTCGACGGCAGCCCGTGCGTCCGGCCCCCTACCTTCGACACGGACCGGGTCCGACGCCGAGGCGGCCAGCATGGCCAGACCGATCGGGCTCCGTGCCGACACGGGCCCGGCGCCGGAGCGCAGATTCGTCATCGTGACTCGCGCGTCGAAGTCAGCTACCGCCGCGACGACGGCTGCCACCGGACGGGCGTGCAGGCCATCCCGGTTGACCAGCATCACGTCGGCCGCCGCGTCGGGCGGCGCGTCTGAGTGCGCTGCAGCCCCGGTACTCGTCTCATCCCCGGTTGCCGACGCCGAGTCCGGTTGTGGTGACGGGTGCGGGTCGCCGAGCTGTGACTTCTTGGCACCCAGCGATGCGGTGGCGGCGCTGTCCACCTCCTCCACAGATGCACCCGCGGCTGCGAGCACCACTGCGGCCTGCAATCCCTCGAAGAAGGGTGCACTGCTGAGTCGGACCGTCGGCGACGGGTCGTCCAGCAGTTCGACGGCGAGTTCCGCGCTCAAGATGGCCGATCCGAGGTCCATCAGCACCAGCACCCCGCGCTCGGACGCCACCTGAGCGATGCCCTCGGCGATCCGTGCGGCATCTGTGCCGATCACGTCGTCGCCCGCACCGGCGGCGATCGCAATCGGCGGCTTGTCACCGACGACCATCTCCAGGGCGAGCTCGACGGCCGCCTCGGCCAGCCGCGGGCTGTGCGAAGCCACCACGATGCCGACCATCGCCATCCTCAGGCGAGCGCCTTCGCCAAGGCAGCGAACAGCAGCGCAGTCGACACCGACCCGGGATCGAGATGCCCGATGCTCCGCTCACCGAGATAACTGGCCCTGCCCTTGCGTGCGAGCATCGGCGTCGTCGAGTCCCGGCCGTGCTCTGCGCCGTCTCGGGCCGCGCCCGCCGCGTCGGCAAGAGTCGATCCGCTGCGCACAGCTTCGTCGAACGCCTCGACCGCCGGCACGAGCGCATCGATCATCGTCTTGTCGCCCACCTGGGCCTTACCGCGCATGCGTACGCCTTCGAGGGCCGCTTGCAACGCCGTGCCGAGCTCGGCCCCGTCGAGCGCGTCCGCATCCTTGGCCGATGCTCCGAATCGCAGGAAGAACGTTCCGTAGAGCGGCCCGCTGGCACCACCGACGGTACTGACCAACGTCATTCCCACGGTCTTGAAAAGTTCACCGATGGTCGACGGGTCGGCGCCGTCCAGCTTGGTCGTGACCGCGTCCAGCCCGCGACTCATGTTGATTCCGTGGTCGGCGTCACCGATGGCCGAGTCCAGTTCGGTCAGGTAGGCCCTCTGTTCGGTGATCAACGTGTGAAAGGAAGTGATCCACGATCTCAGTTGACCCAGTGTGGCGGACGATTCTTCCGATGGCGTAGGCCTTACACCCCCCAGCGCAGACCCGGCGTGTTCACCGGGGCATCCCACAGCGTGATCAAGTCCTCGTCCGCCTGCAGCAGGGTGACCGAGCATCCGGCCATGTCGAGGGAGGTGATGTAGTTGCCGACCAGATTGCGGGCAACCCTGACGCCGGCCTTGTCCAGGATCTTCTTGACTTCCCCATACATCAGATACAGCTCGATGAGTGGAGAGCCACCCATGCCGTTGAGCATGACGATCGTGTCACTGTTGGTGAAATCGAGATCGGCGAGGATCGGCTCGAGGAGTTGCTCGGCGATCTCGGCAGCCTTCGCCAACGGAACGCGCTTCCGGCCGGGCTCCCCGTGGATGCCGATGCCGATTTCCATCTGGTCATCGGGCAGGTCGAACGTCGGCTTGCCCGCTGCCGGCACCGTGCAGCTGGTGAGCGCAACACCCATGGAGCGACCGGATTCGTTGACTCGCCTGGCCAGTGACGCCACCGCCGCGAGATCCCTGCCCTGTTCGGCGCCGGCTCCGGCGATCTTCTCGACGAAGACCGTGACTCCTACGCCGCGTCGCCCCGCAGTGTAGAGCGAGTCCTGCACGGCGACATCGTCATTCGTCACGACGGTCTCGACTCCGACGCCCGCTTCATCGGCGGCCATCTCGGCGGCCATTTCGAAGTTCATCACATCGCCGGTGTAGTTCTTGATGATGTGCAGCACACCGGCTCCGCCGTCCACGACCTTGGTGGCCTCCAGCATCTGGTCAGGCGTGGGCGAGGTGAAGACCTCCCCGGCGCAGGCCGCGTCCAGCATGCCGAGGCCGACGAAACCGCCATGGAGCGGTTCGTGTCCGGAACCACCACCGGAGATGAGGCCGACCTTGTTCGGTCTCGGCGACTCCGCCCGGAACACGATTCGATGCTCGTGATCGACCCTCAGCTGGTGGCACGCCGCCGCCACGCCGACAAGCGCATCAGCCACCACACCGTCGGGTGAGTTGATCAGCTTCTTCATGGTCACTTCGCCTTCCTCCGTAAGTGTTTCGGGCGCGGTCGAGACGCCGCCACCGGTCCGAGATCGAGCTGCACGTTCAGGCCGACTCGGTGGCGGACAGGCCGCGCCGCACGTCTTCGGCGCCGTGGCGCGCCGCATCGGCGGTCCGGTCGTCCGGCATCGACTGTGACTCCCGTTCGGCCTTGACCCGGGCCCGATAGTGCTCCACCTCGCGGTCGATATCGGAACCGTCCCACCCGAGAACCGGCGCGACGAGAGCGGCCACCTCGGCCGCGGCCGAGACCCCCCGGTCGGTGACCTCGATGGAGATCCGGGTGCGGCGGGTGAGGATGTCGTCCAGGTGCAGGGCACCTTCGTGGCTGGCGGCGTACACAGCCTCGGCCTTGAGATACTCCGGGGCGCTCTCCAGCGGTTCGGCGAGCATCGGGTCCTCCTCGATCATCGCGAACAGCTCGTTGCTGAGGGTGCCGTAACGACCGAGCAGGTGCTCGATCGTGGCGACGCGCAGACCCGTCCGCTCCGCGGTCAGCGCTCGTGAGTTCTTCGCGACGAAATAGCCATCCGCGCCGGTCAGCGGCGTTGATTCGGTGATCGACTTGGGCACGGCCCGTTCCATCCCGTGCACCGCCGAGTCGACCGCGTCCTTGGCCATCACGCGATAGGTCGTGTACTTGCCACCGGCGATGACCGTCAGACCGCGTACCGGGCTGGCGACTGCGTGCTCGCGGGAGAGGGTGCTGGTCTGCTCGGACTCGCCCTGGAGCAGGGGACGCAGACCCGCATACACCCCCACCACGTCCTCCCGCGTCAGCGGATCCTGCAGCAGCGAGTTCGCATGCTCGAGGAGATAGTCGACGTCGGACTGGCTGGCCGCGGGATGGGCCAGGTCGAGGTCCCAGTCGGTGTCGGTCGTGCCGATGATCCAGTGGCTGCCCCAAGGAATGATGAACAGCAGGCTCTTCTCGGTGCGCGTGATGATACCGGTCGCGGAGTTGATCCGATTGCGCGGGACGACCAAGTGTACGCCCTTGGACGCCCGCACCTGGAAACCACCGCGACCGCCGACCATCTGCTGGATCTCGTCGGTCCAGACACCGGTCGCATTGATCACCTGGCCGGCACGGATCTCCAGATCGCGCCCGGTCTCCAGATCGGTCGCCCGGACACCCGCAACCCGGTCGTCTTCCCGGATGAACGCGTTGACCCGGGTGCTGGCGACGCACAGCGCGCCGAACTCGGCCGCGGTCCGCGCCAGCATCATGGTGTGCCGGGCATCGTCGACCTGACCCTCGTAGAACCGTACAGCGCCGCGGATGACGGATCCGTTGCCCGACGGGAACGACTCCCGCGTCTTCCTGCGACCGAGGTGTCTGAGGTGGGAGGGCACGCCGCGTCCGGCGCCCATCAGGTCGTACACCCCGACCCCGAGCCCCACGTACCCGCGATCGAACGGTTTCTCCAGCGGGTAGATGAACGGCACCGGGCGGGCCAGATGCGGGCACAGGGTGTTGAGCACGAGCCGGCGCTCCTTCAGCGCCTCGAACACGAGATGGAAGTTGAACTGCTCCAGGTAGCGCAGACCACCGTGAAACAGCTTGCTGGAGCGGCTGGAGGTGCCGGCTGCGTAGTCGCGAGCCTCGACCAGACCGACCTTCAGACCGCGAGTCACCGCGTCGAGGGCCGAGCCCGCCCCCACGACGCCGCCGCCGATGACCAGCACGTCCAGCTCTTCCTCGGCCAACCGGGCCAGGGCGGCGGACCGTCCGGCGGGGCTCAGGGGTGGGGTCGGATGGCTCATGCCAGTTCTTCCTTTCGTCGGTCGCGCACGTTGCGCCACGTGTTCAGGACTCTCGAGATGCGCACATCGACAGACCGCCGGTTGGTGCACGCGGCATCGTGCCGGGTCGAGCCGCCGAGCATCGCGACGACGCCACGACCGCCTCGCATCGCCCCGGCGGCGGTCAACTGGCGATGTTTCCAATCTGGGGTACCTCCTCGCGCGGCTCGATCGTGTCAAGGAGTCGATCGAGCCAAGGGTAGTGCTGCCCGCCTGCCGCCTTCGGAGTGCCCCGTTACTGCTGGTCGAACCGAAGTGGGGCTGCGCCCGGAAGATCCTCGAGCCTCCCGCGCCTCGGCGACACGGTGCTGACGAACTTCCGGGCGGACCGCTGGAGCAGGGACCTAGGCGACCATGCCGTGCGGATCGATCACGTACTTCTTCGCAGCTCCTTGATCGAAGGCCGCGTAGCTTTCCGGCGCCTCGTCCAACGTGATCTTCGTGACGTTGACGGCTCGCCCGATGTGGGCCTTGTCGGCGAGGATCAGGTTCATCAGCTGCCGGTTGTAGCGTTTGACCGGGCACTGACCGGTGGTGAAGGAGTGGGACTTCGCCCAGCCCAGACCGAGCCGCACGCCGATCTGCCCGATCTTGGCATTCTCGTCGATACCACCGGGGTCTCCGGTCACGTACAACCCCGGAATGCCCAGTCCCGCTCCGGCGCGGGCGACGGTCATCAAGGCGTTGAGAACGGTCGCCGGCGCCTCCGAGGCTCCGGCCCCATGTCCCCTGGCTTCGAAGCCGACGGCGTCGACGGCGGCGTCCACCTCCGGCTCGCCCAGGATCTGCTCGATCATCTCGCCGAGATCGGCGTCCGAGCCGAGATCCACGGTCTCGCAGCCGAAGCTCTCCGCCTGCCGAAGCCGGTCCGCGTTCATGTCCCCGACGATGACGGCGGACGCGCCGAGCAACTGCGCAGAGTACGCCGCCGCCAACCCCACCGGCCCCGCGCCGGCGACGTACACCGTGGAACCGGGCCGGGTCCCGGCCGTGTAGGCGCCGTGGAATCCGGTCGGGAAGATGTCGGAGAGCATCGTGAGGTCGAGGATCTTCTCGAGGGCCTGGTCGCGGTCGGGAAACTTCAGCAGATTGAAGTCCGCGAACGGCACCATCACGTACTCCGCCTGCCCGCCGACCCAACCGCCCATGTCGACGTACCCGTACGCCGCGCCGGGCCTGGCCGGGTTGACGTTCAGGCAGATGCCCGTCCTGCCCTCGTTGCACATGCGGCAGCGCCCGCATGCGATGTTGAAGGGAACCGAGCAGATGTCACCCACCTTGACGAACAGCACGTCGTCGCCTACCTCGACGACCTCTCCGGTGATCTCGTGGCCCAGCGTCTGTCCCACGGGCGCGGTTGTGCGGCCCCGCACCATGTGCTGGTCACTGCCGCAGATGTTCGTCGCCACCGGCTTGAGGATCGCGGCGTGCGGTGCGCTCCGCTTGAGCCCCAGACCGCTGACGACGTCAGTGGGGATCTCGAGCTTGGGGTAGTCGATCGACTCGACTGCCACCTCGCCAGGACCCTTGTACACAACTACTCGGTTACCCGCCATGTCTTGCTCCCCTTTCGTTCCGACCGACGACGTCGACCACTCTTACCTCTAACACATGCGAATCCTGCGCTGGACCCGACCCAGCTGGTTGCGTCGTCAACGGTCGTGGTCAAGGTGGGCTGCCGACGAAACCGGTCAAGACCCCGATGGTCGGCGGCGACGTTCCACCGAGGTGCGCAGCGACGGCCTCGGGGCAGGTTCGGGAGCGGTGTCGCCCTCCAGGTGCCCGGTGCGTTCCAGCTCGGCCAAGATGGCGCGCAGTTCTGTTCGCAGCTCGGAGCGGACGTAGTCCCGGGTTGCCAGCTCGCCGACCGACATCCGCAGGCCGGCGATCTCGCGCGCGATGAAGTCCATGTCTGCGCGACTTTGGGCCGCCTGCTCGCGGTCCCGATCGGTGGCCACCCGGTCTCGGGCTTCCTGCCGGTTCTGGGCGAGCAGGATCAGCGGCGCGGCGTAGGAAGCCTGCAGGGACAAGATGAGGGTCAAGAAGATGAACGGGTACTCATCGAACTGAGGTCGCGCGGGTCCGTACGGCAGATTCCAGAGCAGCCAGGTGATGATGATCAGCGTCATCCAGACCAGGAACCGGGCGGTGCCCATGAACCTGGCGAAACCCTCGGCGAACCGGCCGAAGGCGTCGTGGTCGACCCTGACCTTGGGCAGCATGGAGCGTTTGCGGCGGCCCGGCACGTTCAGCCGCCTCGCCTCCTCGGCTCTAGCCACTCCTCACCCCAGCGGACGGTCGCGACGGCGCCGGCTCGACGGGCTGGCTCGACATCGCGTCCAGTTGGGTGCCGCGCCAATCAGGCGGCAGGACGTGGTCGAGGACGTCGTCGACGGTGACCGCGCCGATCATCCGGTGCTGGGCGTCGATCACCGGCGCGTTCACCAGGTTGTAGGTGGCAAAGTAGCGGCTGACCGCGTGCAGGTTCGCATTGTCCTTCAGCGGTTCCAACTCGGTGTCGATGAGACCCGAGACCAGGGTCGACGGAGGTTCGCGGAGCAGCCGCTGGATGTGCACCGCGCCGACGAACTGCCCGGTCGGGGTCTCCAGCGGGGGGCGGCAGACGTACACCATGCAGGCCAGGGCGGGGGTGAGCTCGGCGTCGCGAACCATGGCCAGCGCGTCGGCGACCGTGGCGTCCGGCGGCAGGATGACCGGCTCTGGCGTCATCATGCCGCCGGCGGTGAACTCGGCATAGTTGAGCAACCGACGGACGTCCTTGGCGTCGTCGGGCTCCATCCGCTCCAACAGGACCTCGGCCATCTCCGGGGTCAGCTCGGCGATGAGGTCCGCCGCGTCGTCGGGATCCATCTCCTCGAGGATGTCGGCGGCCCGCTCGGTGTCCAGCTCGGAGATGAGCTGGACCTGCTCGTCCTCGGGCAGCTCCTCCAAGGCGTCGGCCAGCTTGCTGTCGCCGAGTGCGGAGACCACCTCGGCTCGGCGCTCGGGAGACAGGTCGTGCAGCTCGCGGGCGACATCGGCGGCTTTCATGTCTTCCATCTGGGCAATCAGCTGATCCGTGGTCCGGGTCTGCTCGGCGCCGAACAGCGCCACCTCGTGCCAATCCACGATCACCACGTGGCCGGGTCGCCCGAACCGTTGCACTCCGAACCGCATCGGACTCGCCTGGTCTCGCAGGGCGATCTCGGAGAGCTCCCACTCGTGGCTGCGGACCGGCTTCATGGCCACGTCGAAGATCACCGCGGACCCTTGGTGGTCGTGACGCTTGACGACCAGGTCGAACAGATCGTCGATCACCAGG
Source organism: Propionibacteriales bacterium (assembly GCA_038257965.1). Classification (GTDB taxonomy): domain Bacteria; phylum Actinomycetota; class Actinomycetes; order Propionibacteriales; family Propionibacteriaceae; genus Microlunatus. The sequence continues at coordinate 16,518 of JBBSQJ010000035.1, read as the reverse complement.
GTCTCGGAGTCGCGCCGCTCGAACCGGCGGGTGTTCACCACCCCGCTGATCACGACCTGGGACGGGTCGACGCCGCGCACGCGTTCCATCGGGATGAAGATCCGGCGGCGCGCGAACAGCTCCACGACCAGGCCCTTCACCCGCGGTGCCCGACCCTCGGCCCGGCGCTGGACGACGACGTCGCGGACCCGTCCCACCTGGTCGGCCGCCACGTCCAGGACGGGCAGGCCTCGGAGCCGGGAGATGAAGACCGAGCTGGCCGTCGAGGAAGCCACGAGGCGAGATTATCCCAGTGCGGCCCGTTCGTAGGATGTCACGATGAGCGACACCAGAGGTGCGGTGCCCGCGATGTTCAAGGACCTGTGTCTGGACGTGAACGACACCGCCACGATGGCTGGGTTCTGGTCGGAGGCGCTGGGCTTGCCGATCGTGCTGCGCGATGGCGCCGCCTTGCTGCGCGACGAGGTGGACGAGCACGTGATCTGGCTCAATGTGGTGCGCGAGGCGAAGTCGGTCAAGCAGCGGGTTCACCTGGACGTGAACATCGACGCCATCTCACGGCTGGTCGCCGCCGGTGCGAGGGTCGTCGACACGTCACTGCCGTGGACCGTTCTCAGCGATCCGGAGGGCGGTGAGTTCTGCGCGTTCGTCCGCCCGCCTGAGGCGATCGGCGACTACCGGCTTTACGAGGTCGTGGTCGACTCCACCGCCCCGGCGTCAATCGCGGCTTGGTGGGCGGGCGCGCTCGGTCTGGAGGCAAGCGGCCAGGACGACGAGTGGTCGGTCGGACCGGGCGGCGGTCTTCCGTGGGAACTCGTGTTCGGCGCCGTTCCGGAGCCCAAGACCGTGAAGAACCGCATTCACTGGGACGTCTGGGGCGTCACCTCATCCCTGATCGACGCCGGCGCCACGCTGCTGCGGGCCCGCGACCACGAGATCGGGTGGGACGTCCTTGCTGATCCCGAAGGCAACGAGTTCTGCGTGTTCGATCGCGAGTGATCGGTTGTGCGCTTCGGGTCCGGTGCCCGCTCGACCAACACTCGATCGCCCGTTGAGAGTCCGGCCGGTCCGCGATCTCGGGGGTGTTGTCCCACCCGCCCCACACGTTACGCTTCCCGCGCTCGGGGTCACGAGCAGAGGAGTTCGATCGTGCGGATGGTGCCCGGTGCGCGCGCGTTGTCGATCATGATCGTCCTAGGCGGACTGGCGCTGGCCGGTCCGATCGGACCGACCACCCCAGCCCTGGCTGCCGGCAAGGACCCGGCGCTGGGCACCAAGCTGAGCAAGGTGCTGGCCGACTCGCGGGTGAAGAAGGCGAAGACCGCCGCTGCGGTCTACGACACCACTCTCGGCGCCGAGGTCTACGGCTACCACGCCACGCGAGCCACCACGCCGGCGTCGAACACCAAGATCGTCACCGCCGTAGCGGCGATGCACGTGCTCGGGCCGTCGTACCGCTTCAAGACCGAAGCCATCCGCCGGGGTCGGCTGATCGACGGTGAGGTCCACGGCCGCCTGTATCTCAAAGGCTACGGCGATCCCACCGCGCGGGTGTCGGACTATGCCTCGTTGGCACGCCAGATCAGGGACCACGGAATCACCCGCTTCACCGGGTCGCTCGTGGTCGACGCGACGTGGTTCGACTCCCAGCGCTACAACCCCAACTGGTCGACCGGCTACGCGTCCGCGTACTACGCCGCGCAGATCTCCGCCCTCACCGTGGCGCCCAACGCCGACTACGACTCCGGCACGATCTACGTCAACTACAAGCCGGGCAAGCGGGGGGCCAAGGCCAAGATCACCACCACACCGGCGGCGGCGGCGAAGGTCGTCAGCATCGTCAACAAGTCCACCAGTGGGGGTAGCTCCAACACGATCAGGATCAATCGGACGTACGGGACGAACAAGATCACGGTTTCCGGGCACGTGCCGACCGGCCGGGGCACCAGCAGTGTGCTGATCACCGTTGACAAACCCGAGCTCTACGCCGGGGCCGTGCTCCGCTCGGAACTGGCCAAGGTCGGCGTGACCGTCGCCGGCTCGACCATCCGTGCGACCACGCCGGCCACCCTTCGCCACCGGATCGGCACGGACACCTCGCTGAAGCTGTCCTCGATCCTCAAGCCCTTTCTGAAGTACTCCAACAACATGCACGCGGAGGCACTGACCAAGGCCATGAGCCGCAAGACCGGCGGCAAGGGCACCTGGTCGGACGGACTCGCCGAGACGAAGAGGTACATGACCCGGCTCGGCGCTCCGATGAGCGGAGTCGTGCTGGTCGACGGCTCCGGTCTCAGCCGAGCGACCAAGCTGACTCCGCGGGCCGTGATCCGCGTGCTCGACCGGGTCCGATCCGAGTCCTGGTTCTCCGCCTTCTATGCGGCCCTGCCCGTCGCCGGGAACACGAACCGGTCGGTCGGCGGCACGCTGCGCTACCGGATGAACGGCACCCGGGCGGCCGGCAATGCCCACGCCAAGACGGGCTCGCTGACCGGCGTCACCGCCCTCAGCGGTTACGTGCGGGGTCGCAACAACCACCTGTACGCGTTCTCGATGCTGAGCCAGTACACCGCCACGTCGCCGCGCCCGGTCGAGAACACTCTCGTCGTCACGCTCGCCAACTGGAACGGGTGAGGACGGCGGTAGATTTGGCTTCGAACCAGGAGGTTTCGCATGTCCATGTCCCGGCAGCCAAGTTCGCTGTTCGAGCTGCAGTTTCCGCAGTCGGTCGGCATCTACAACACCTACGCCGAAGCGCAGAAGGCCGTCGACTATCTGGCCGACGAACGGTTCCCGGTGGAGAACATGGCCATCGTGGGAACGGAGCTCCGCTCGGTGGAACGCGTCCTCGGTAGACGTAGCTGGGGCACGGTGCTCGGTCAGGGTGTCCAGTCGGGCATCTCGACGGGGCTGCTGGTGGCAATCATCATGCTGATCTTCGGGCGACCGACCAGCTGGTTCTTGCTGATCGTGTTCTCCCTGGCCGTCGGCATCGCCATCGGCGTCGGGTTCTCCGCGGCGGCCTACGCGCTGTCTCGCGGCAAGCGGGACTTCACCTCGGTCAGCCAGATCGTCGCGACCAAGTACGAGGTGCTGTGCGAGCACAAGGTTGCTGCGGAGGCCCGCGAGAAGCTCACCCAGATGCCCGGCGCTCGCGCGTCGGCGTTCGAGTAGACCGTCGGACCGAGGCAACCTCTATCCCCAGTCGCCCGGTGAGGTTAGGGTCGAGCAGCGGCCGTGTTGGAACGCATCGGCGGCCGGGGCCCGCCGGTGCGCAGACATCTGATCATGCAACGACAGAGAGGTCTTACCCATGGTTGAGAATCCGGCGGCTGCGTACTCCGTCGACTCCGAGGTCGGCAAGCTCCGCAAGGTGCTCGTCTGCTCTCCGGGCCTCGCCCACAACCGGCTGACCCCGTCGAACTGTGACGAGCTCTTGTTCGACGACGTGCTCTGGGTGCAGAACGCCCAGCGCGATCACTTCGACTTCATGACCAAGATGCGCGAGCGCGGCGTCGACGTCGTAGAACTGCACAACGTGCTGGCCGAGACCATGGCCGACGACGAAGCCCGGGCGTGGCTTCTGGACCGCAAGATCGTGGCGAACGAGGTCGGTCTCGGCCTGATCGACGACACCCGGGCCTACCTGGAAAGCCTGGATGCGCGTGAGCTGACCCGCTTCCTGATCGGCGGGCTCGCCACCGACGACCTGCCGAGCGACTTCCGTCCCGGCTATCTCGGGCTGGCCAGGGGGGCGCTCGGCGGGCAGGAATACCTGATGCCACCGCTGCCCAACACGCTGTACACCCGCGACACCACGGCCTGGATCTACGGCGGGGTGACCCTCAACCCGCTCTTCTGGCCCGCCCGGCATGACGAGACCTTGCTGATGAAGGCGATCTATGAGTTCCATCCCGACTTCGTGGGGTCGAAGATCTGGTGGGGCGACCCGGAGCTGGACTGGGGGATGGCCACGCTGGAGGGCGGTGACGTGATGGTGCCCGGAAACGGGGTGGTGCTGGTCGGGATGAGCGAGCGCAGCTCGCGGCAGGCGATCACCCAGCTCGCGGCGAAGCTGTTCGCCGAGGGCGGCGCCGAGCAGGTGATCGTCGCCGGGATGCCCAAGCTGCGGGCCGCGATGCACCTGGACACCGTGTTCACGTTCGCCGATCGGGACTGCGTCACGATCTACCCCGACATCGTGCACGGGATCAGCGCGTTCACCTTGCGGCCCAGCGACCAGGCGCCCGGGGTCGAGGTCACCGCGGAGAGCCGCACCTTCTTGGAGGTGGTCCAGTCGGCCCTCGGACTCGGCGAGCTGCGGGCGATAGACACCGGCGGCAACGTCTACGACACCGAGCGCCAGCAGTGGGACAGCGGCAACAACCTGGTGGCGATCGAGCCTGGCGTGGTGGTCGCGTACGACCGGAACACGACGACGAACTCGCTGCTCCGCAAGGCCGGCATCGAGGTGATCACGATCGTCGGGGCCGAGCTCGGGCGGGGCCGCGGCGGCGGTCACTGCATGACCTGCCCCTTGATCCGTGACGCCGTGGACTACTGAGCTCGACGCTACGGGTCCGGATCGCGGGCATCCTGCTCACCGCGATCTCCGTCACTCTGCTGACTATTGGCCGGTACCCGGATGATCCGCGGGATCTGGAGCAGCCAGTGACCGGCTGCCAGGGACGCGCGCTAAAGCCACTTGTTGCGCTTGAAGTTGATGTACAGGCCGAGCATGACGAGCCCCATCAGGATCAGGATCGCGAAATAGCCGAAGTGCCACTTCAGCTCCGGCATGTAGTCGAAGTTCATGCCGTAGATGCCGGCGACCATCGTCGGCACGGCCACGATCGCCACCCAGGCAGAGATCTTGCGCATGTCCTCGTTGTCGCCGACCGACGCTCGGGCCAGTCCGGCCTGCAGGATGGAGCTCAACACCTCGTCGAAGGAAGCGATGGCTTCACGAGCCTCGGTGTGGTGATCGGCGAGTTCGCGGAAGTAGGCCTGGGCGTCCTCCGGGATCACCGAGAGCTCGCGGGTGGCCAGCCGCAGCAGGGGCGGTCCGAGCGGGTTCACCGAGCGCTTGAACTCGATCAGCTCACGCTTGAGTTGGTAGACCTGATCGACCTCGTTCTGTCCCTGACGGGAGAACACGCGGGCCTCGACCTCGTCGATGTCGGTCTCCATCTCCGCCACGACCGACAGATAGTCGTCGATGATCTTGTCCGCGATGAAGTACAGGACCGTGGAGGGACCTTGGGCCAGCCGCTCCGGCTGGGCCTCCAGCGAGCGTCGCAGCTCGCTGAGCTGGGCGTGCTCGCCGTGCCGCACCGTGATCACGAAGTGTGGACCGAGGAAGACCATCACCTGACCGGTGGAGACGATCTCGGACGTGTCGGTCAACTCCTCGTGCTCGACGTAGGCGACCGTGGAGATGACCATGAACAGGTCGTCGTCGAACATCTCCAGCTTGGATCGGGTGTGTCCGTGGGCAGCGTCCTCGATGGCGAGCGGGTGCAGGTCGAACTGCTCGGCCAGTGCGTCCAGATCCTCCGGCTCGGGATCCTTGAGTCCGAGCCAGACGAAACCCTCACCACCGCAGGCCAGCCGCGCGGCAGCGCCGAGGTCCTCGACGGGCTGGCGCACGCCGTCGACGTACCAGCCCCAGGCGACGACGGAGCTCGGCGGAGGCTTCGCGATGGCGACCTCGCCGTTGACCGGTGTGGTGGGAACCTGGGCAAGGACGTCGATGGGAACGTACGGGGTGCGCTGGTTCAACCCTCGGAGCGAGGGGAGATGTCGACGCTGCGGCGAGTTCGGCATGCCGCCTCCTTGAAGTGAGTGGGACCGTGCGGGGGTGATCCCTAGTTCCCGGAGCCGAGGACGCCGGCCATCCAGTCCTCCACCTCGCGACTGGCACGGGGAAGCTGGGCAGAGAGGTTCTCGTTGCCGGTCTCGGTGATGAGGATGTCGTCCTCGATCCGTACGCCGATGCCGCGGAAGCGCTGGGGCACGAGCTCGTCCTCGGCGGAGAAGTAGAGTCCCGGCTCGACGGTGATGATCATGCCGGGCTTCAACGGGCCTTGTTTGTAGGTCTCCCTGCGGGCCTGAGCGCAGTCGTGGACGTCGAGGCCCAGGTGGTGCGACGTGCCATGCACCATCCAGCGACGGTGCTGTCCACCTTCCTCGGTCAGCGACTCCTCGGCGGTCACCGGGAGCACCCCCCAGGCCCGGAGCTTGTGCGCCAGCACCGTGACGGCCGCCTTGTGCACCTCGGAGAACGTGACGCCGGGTCGGGCGGCGGCGATGCCTGCCTCCTGCGCCTCCAGCACGGCCTCGTACACCTCACGCTGGGCTTCGCTGAACCGGCCCGAGAGGGGCAGGGTGCGGGTGATGTCGGCGGTGTAGAGGGTGTCCAGCTCGATCCCGGCGTCCATCAGCAACAGGTCGTCGGCGTCGAGGTCACCGTCGTTGCGGATCCAGTGCAGGGTGCACGCGTGTTCGCCGGAAGCAACGATCGTGTCGTAGCCGACGGCATTGCCGATGTGTCGGGCATGGAGGGCGAAGACGCCTTCGATCCAGCGCTCACCGCGCCCCCGACGAAGCGCCTCGGGCAGCTGCGCGACGACCGCCTCGAACGCTTCCGCGCTGCGGGCACAGGCCTCACGCAGCTGCTCGATCTCGAACTCGTCCTTCACCAACCGGAGCTCCGAGAGGAACACGGCCAGCTCGGTGTCTCGCTCCTGATCGGTCTGGCTCGACTCCTCGCCGCGGATCCCGTCGACGATCTCGGTGATCGAGGGATCGGCGGCGCGCAGCACGCGGATCGAGGTCGCGTCGGCGTTCTTGCCGAGGTCGTGTTCGAGATCGTCAATGGCGGCGCAGCGGATACGACACAGGGCGGACAGCTCGTCCAGCGTCGGCCGGCGGCCCACCCAGAGCTCGCCGTAGCGGGTGTCGGAGTAGAACTCGTCGGAGTCGCGCGGGGCGCGCGGGGTGAAGTACAGCGTCGCGTCGTGCCCGGAGTCCGTCGGATCGAGGACGAGCACTGCCTCGGGCTCGCGATCGGTGCCCAATCCGGTCAGGTGGGCGAAGGCGGAGTGCGGCCGGAACCGGTAGTCGGTGTCGTTGGATCTGATCTTCAGGCCCCCGGCGGGGACGACCAGTCGCTCGCCGGGGTAGGCCTCACTGACCTGGCGGCGCAGCTCGGCTGCCGGTCCCGCCGCGGGCAGCGCTTCGGGAAGATCGGCGGCGAACGGCTTCAACCCGGGGGCGATGAACGCTCGGAAGGCGTCGGAATAGGTGGACTGTCGGCTCGGCGACTCCGGCTGACGTTCGCTCATGCTCGCATTCTTGCACCCCGGTGGGAAAATCCGCCGGCTCGCGCAGCCGGCCCCCCGCCTCCGAAAGTGGGCGCGTCTTGCAGCGACACGCCGATGGAGACTGTCGTACGTGCCCACTTACTGGTCAGGGCACGCCGCCAAGCGGTCGTCGCGGCCGTGGAACCTGCGGGCGCAACCACTAAGGTGGCGCGGGTGCGTACCCAGATCTCGGTCGGCGCAGCCGAAATCCTCGATCGCGCCGCGAAGCTCGGGTTTCGCGACCAGGACCTGGCCGACCTCCGCGCTGCATCCGCGGACTGGCTGGCCGACGGCGGACGTCGGACCCAGCTCGCCGAGCGGGCGGATCGGCTACGCGCCGGGATCGGTGAGCTGACGGTCTCGGGCGAGGACCCGTGGGCGGGTCTGCCGAACGGCCCGGACGACGGGTTGTTGCCGCTGATGACCCTGTTGGCGACCTCCGATGACGTGGTCGCGTCGCAGATCGCGCGCGGCGTGCCCGAGTCCGCTGCCTGGCGCAATCTCCGCGATCTGGGTCAGCAGGTCTGGGTGCACCGACTGACGTACGGCCGGTTCGGACTGCACACGCACGGTTGGCTGCGGATCGCCTGGGCCGGTGGCTTCGCCTGGCTCGGTCGGCTCCAGTTCAATGTGCAGCACCTGTCCCGGACCGACGAGTGGCTGCTGTCCACCCACATCCCCCGGCGCAGCTCCGACGACGACGGTCCCCGGTCCGGCGCTCTCACCTCAGCGGCTGTCGACCAGTCGTTCAGTCGCGCGGAGTCGTTCTTCGCCCGGTACTTTCCGGATGTGCCGACCAGCGAGTTCTGGTGCCACAGCTGGTTGCTGGCTCCCGAGTTGGCCTCAGCACTGCCCGGCTCTAACATTGCCGCTTTCCAGCGGCGCTGGACGCTGGAGGATCGCGTCGACGACGGTGACGAGGACGCGATCTTCTTCACCTTCGCGCGCCGACCGCCGTTGGATTTCGGTGCGCTACCGCGGACCACCAGCCTCCAGCGTGCGGTCCTCGACCGACTGGCCGCGGGTGAGCATTGGCCCCTTCGCAGCGGACGGGTTCCCCAATCGTCAGTTCCCGACCAGGAGGATCGATGACCAGCCTGTATCTCGTGCGACACGGCGAGACGGAGTGGAGCCGCAGCGGCCAGCACACGTCGTACACCGATCTGCCCTTGACCGACCACGGGCGTGACCAATCGGCCACGCTGCTCGGTCAGCTGGATCCGAAGGACTTCGGGCTGATTCTGAGTAGCCCGCGCCGCCGAGCATGCGAGACCGCGGAGATCGCCGGTTTCACCGGCGAATACGAGCCACAAAAGGATGAGGACCTGGCCGAGTGGGACTACGGGGCGTACGAAGGCATCACCAGCGCGCAGATCCACCGAACCGTTCCCGACTGGCAGATCTGGACGCACGGTGGCGGGCCGGGCGGCGAGAGCGTCCCGCAGATGATCACCCGGATGCGCCGGCTGATCGATCGGATCGAGTCATCCGGGGCCGACCCGGTGATCTGCTTCGCCCATGGGCACTCACTGCGCGCCCTGATGACGGTCTGGCTGGGGCTCGACATCACCTTCGGCGCACGCTTCTGCCTCGACACGGCCACCGTCTCGGTGCTGATCGACGAAGATGCCGGTCGCAGCATCCAGCGCTGGAACGCCGAGGTCTGATCGACCGGCCAAGATCCCGGGGCGCCGACCGGCACCGGACCGGGTCCCTGGGGTGCCGACCTCTGGCAGTGGCTCAGGACGCGCGTAGCGGCTTGCGGGACACCAGCAACAGCATTCCGGCCAGCGCCAGGGCCGTGACCATGATCGCGGCCATCGGCACCGGCGTGCCGTTGTCGAGCGCTCCGACCAGGGGGGCGACCAGACCACCCATCACGAACTGACTCGCGCCGAGCATGGCCGCAGCCGTGCCGGCGGCCTCTCCGTGCCGGGAGAGCGCGGCGGCCGGGGCGTTGGGAAACGACAGTCCGAGTGCGCCGACCATGATCCACAGAGGTGCCATGAAGCCGGCCAGGCCGCCGAAGCCGGTGATCGAGGTGGCGAGCAGCACCAGACCGCCGGCCAGGGCGATCACGACGGCTGCGGACAGGATCTGGACCGGTGTCCACCGCTTCAGCAACAGCGGGTTCAGCTGCGTGGCGATGATCAAGCCGACCGCGGTAGAGCTGAAGGCGAGGCCGAACTGCTGCGGCGTGAGGCCGTACATGCCCTGCAGGATGAACGACGAGCCGGCGATGTAGGCGAACAGCACCGAGAACATCAGCGCCGCGACGGCGACGAGCACGAGAAAGACCTTGTCGCCGAAGAGGCCTCGATATGCCCGGATCGTGCCGCGGAGCGACGCCGGGATGCGGAACGAGGGTGGCAGGGTCTCGGGCAGTGCCACCAGTGCCAGCACGAACAGGCCGACGGCGATGCCGGCCAGCACGACGAAGATCCCCCGCCAGGAGGTTGCCCGGAGCAGAGCGCCGCCCAGCGATGGCGCGAGGATCGGGGCCACACCGAGGACCAGGACGAGACGGGAGAGCAGCTGGGCGGCTCGATACCCGCTGAACAGATCGCGCACGATGGCCATGGCGACAACGGCCACGGCGGCGCCGGCGACACCCTGCAGGGTGCGGGTGATCGCCAGCATGGTGATGCTGGGTGCCAGGGCGCACAGCAGCGACATCAGACCGTGTCCGGCGAGCCCCATCAGCAGGGGGCGCCGGCGGCCGACCGCGTCGGACAGCGGACCGATGATCAGCTGGCCGAGGCCGAGGCCGACCAGCAGGCCGGTGATGGTGGTCTGCGCCTGGACGTCGGTCGCGCCGAGTTGGGCGGTCAGTGTCGGCAGTGCGGGCAGGTACATGTCGATGGTGAGCGGACCGATCGCACTCATCGCGCCGAGCACGAGGACGAGCTGGACGTAGCGGCGGCCGACGAAACGCTCCGCCAGCGGTGGCTCGATGGCGGCAGGTGCCGGTGGGTGGGCGAGCACGGTCATGGGGCAGTTCCTCGAAGGCGGCGAGCGTGACGGTCCGGAGAGACGTCGTCCGGCACACCGTTGAATCGGCCGACTGCTCATGCTGCCGCGGGCCGGAAGGCCCGACGGCGTGTGAAACGGTGCAACCTGGTCGTCTCGGGGTTCATTCCCGAAAGGCCCAGATTTCGCGGCGCCGCTCCCCCGGTGCGTGGGCTCCGGCGACAGCGACTGCCGGCAGCACTTGTCGCTGACGCCACTTTCGGGGGGGCCGACAGGTCAGTAGGGTGACGAGCGGAGCGGTGACGGTGCCGACGTACGTCTTCGGCGCGGACCCGGCGACTGACCGACAGGGGGAGTGACATCAAGGCCGACCCGGCAATCCAGCTGAGACTGTTGGATCTGCAGTCCATCGACAGTGAGATCGCCAAGCTCGAGCGACGTCGGAGGACGTTGGCCGAGCACGCCCAGCTGGCGGAGCTGCAGGCCGGGCGATCCAGGCTGGCGTCAGAACTGGTCGCTGCCGACACCCGGGTCCTGGATCTGGAGGTCGATCAGGCGAAGGCCGAAGCAGATCTGGACCCCGTACGTCAGCGGCTCGACCGTGACGAGAAGCGAATCGCCGACGGTTCGGTGAGTGAGGCCAAGGTGCTGGGCGGACTCATCGACGAGGTCGCCCACCTCCGACGCCGGATCGGCGACCTGGAGGACTCCCAGCTCGAGGTGATGGAGTCGCTGGAGGCGGCGGAGGCGGACCGATCGAGGTTGCAGGCGCAGGCTGGCGACATCGACGACAAGATCGCGGCGAGCACCGAGGCACGGGACGCGCAGCTGGAGAAGATCGGCCAGGAGCTGGCTGACCAGCAGACCGAGCGGGCATCGGTATCGGCCGTGCTGCCGACCGAGCTGCTCGGCTTGTATACCAAGATCGCCCAGGGCCACGGGACCGGGGTCGGCGCGGCCGAGCTCCGTCGGCGGCGCTGCACCGGCTGCCAGCTCGAGATCAACGCTGCGGATCTGCGCCGGTTCGCGGGTGCACCTGAGGACGAGGTCCTGCGCTGCGAGGAGTGCAGCCGGATCCTGGTCCGGACGGCGGAATCGGGACTCTAGAGTGGTGCGTCTGGACAACCACTCACTATTCAGCGGCGCCTGAGCACGCACTTCGCTGCGGCTCGGCCGCCGGCAGTTGCGAGTCGGCCCTTGTAGGGTCGGCGTCATGCCTGCCCGCAAGGTCGTCGTCCCGGACGTACCGGCCCAGCTCGCCGCAGGACTGGCCGCGTTGCGGGCCGCTCTGGAGATCCCGGCGGACTTTCCGCCGGAAGTCCTGCAGGAGGCTGAGCAGGTGGCTGCAGCGCCTCGATCGCCGCACGTCGATCGCACGGATCTGGAGTTGGTCACCATCGACCCCGAGGGGTCGCAGGACCTCGATCAGGCGTTACACATCGCCCGCGACGGCACGGGCTACTTGATCTCGTACGCGATCGCCGACGTCGCCGCCTTCGTGGTCGCCGGCGACCAGATCGACGCTGAAGCTCGCAAGCGGGGGGTCACGCTGTACGCGCCGGACGGCCGGACACCACTGCATCCGCCGACACTGAGCGAGGGTGCGGCGAGCCTGCTGGCGGGCGAGGAACGTCCCGCGCTGCTGTGGAGTCTGGCCGTCGACGATCGCGCCCGGCTGCAGCATGCGGAGGTCGTCCGTGCCACGGTCCGCAGTCGTGCCCAGCTCTCGTACGAGCAGGCGCAGGCCGACATCGATGCTCGCAGTTCGCGGGAGACGCTGGCCCTGCTCGCCGAGGTGGGACCGCGGCGGGAGGCGCAGGAGCGCGAGCGCGGCGGTGTGAGCCTGAACCTTCCCGAGCAGGAGACCCATGTCGGCCCGGACGGGTGGTCGCTGGCGTACCGGACCCCGCAGCCGATCGAAGGCTGGAATGCGCAGATCTCGCTCCTCACCGGGATGGCCGCCGCGCGGCTGATGATCTCGGCCAAGACCGGCATCCTGCGCACGGTGCCGCCTGCCGATCGGGGTGCGCTGCGTCGCTTGCGCCAGGTTGCCCGCGCGCTCCACATCCGCTGGCCAGACGCAATGCACTATCCGGATTTCGTCCGGAGCCTCGACCCGGCCAAGCCCGCCGACGCCGCCATGATGAACGCCTGCACGTCGCTGTTTCGCGGCGCCGGGTACGCCTCGTTCCACGGGACGGTCCCCGAGCTCACCGGACACGCGGCACTGGCAACCGACTATGCCCACGTCACCGCGCCGCTGCGGCGCCGGGTCGACCGCTATGCCGGCGAGATCTGTCTCGCGGTGTGCGGCCACCGGCAGGTCCCGGACTGGGTGCTGACGTCGATGGACGCGCTGCCCGGCGAGATGCAGGCGGCGGATCAGAAGGCCAAGAAGTACGAGCGCGCGATCGTCGATCTGCTCGAGGTGTTCATGATGGAGGGTCGCACCGATGAGACCTTCACCGGCACCGTGGTCGAGATCGACGACAACGGCAAGCGCGGCACGGTGATGCTCAAGGATCCGGCCGTCGAGGCTCGGCTCGTCGGCACGGACCTTCCGCTGGGACAGGAGGTCGGCGTCCGGCTCGCCTCGGTGGACAGGGACAAGGGAGCCGTCACCTTCCAGGTCCTGTGACCCCGCCGGCCCACCGGCAGCCGCGGAGCCTCAGGGTCGTCCAAGGATTGACCCGCCATCTCGTTTGGTGTCACCACACCGGACGCCGAGGCGAGATGTCGCCGCTACGCTCCCTGCTCAGCGCCAGGCGTTCGCAACGGCTGGACAAGGGCGCGTCAGGCGCGCCACCGACGATCGGTCTGGGGGGACTGACATCGTGGTCGACATCGAAGAGGACTCGCGGTTGCCAGGCGGCAGCCAACCCGGGCAACGCGACACGGCCTCGGTCCCGTCCGACGCCGCTCCGGCCGGCTGGCGGTCGAGGCTACGCAGCCGATCGCTCGTGACGCCACACCCACGTCGGGTTCGTGCCGGACGATCCCGTACCGACGGCGTGCCGAGGCGAGCCCTGCAGGACAGCTGAGGACTCGGTCCGGCGCGCTCTTCCAAACGCGGCGCGGTGAACCATCCCGAACACTGACTGGGCACACCCGGGTCGGGTGTGCGCACGCCATAGGGCGCTTCAGGCGAGCTGAAACGCTCCTCGCCGAGTCAACCGATCGCAGCCAACAGCGCTGCGGCGGCAGTGCGGGTCATCCCAGGTTTCGGATCGCTCAGGATGATCAGAGTGACCCGGCGGCCGACGACGTTACCGACCTCGGTCCAGTCGCTGTCGGGATATCGTCGCCGGTCGATCAGGCCGGTCGGGGTGTCGAGGCGACTGATCTGCACGGGGGCGTCCGCGCCTCGGCAGGCGGCGACCTGTTCCAGATAGAGGTCGAAGTAGGCGCGGGCGTCGGTCGCGGTGGCAAACTCCAGCACGAGCCCGACTCCCGGCTCACCTCGGCGTTGGTACGTTCCCTCCAAAGCGGTGGTCGGGTCGGTGTAGTCGTCGCGGGTGACTTGGGCGCAGCCGATGGTGATCACGTCGAACGCGGCGTAGCGCGGATCTCGTGCGTGCACCCAGGTGCCGTTGCCGAGGTAACCCTCCTCCTCGCCACCCTTTCCGGCGACGGTCCGCCAGCCAGACGGGACCGGTAACGAACCCGCATCGAGGTCGCCCGCGGTCGAGGCGGCCGCCGTGGTCGGCGCCGGTGGCGGAGGCAGTGTGTTGGTCGTGGTCGGCTCCGGGATCTCCGGAGCCGCGGTTGCTGTCGGACCGGGGGCCGCGGTGGACGTCACCGTCGGGTCCGCAGGCGCCGACCGGTCGGGAGTCGGTGATTGTCCGGAACACGCAGTGATCACCAGCGAGGCGCCCAAGATTGCGACACCGAAGCGCGCCCGGTCGAGCGTGCGGCCGGCTCGCCCGCGCACACGGTCGAGACCCTCGGCGCTCACTCGCCACCGCGCACGGTCACTTCGTACCTGTTTGCGAGCTCCGAGAGGGACGCGTCGGGTGGGAGATCCACGGGTGGCGAGGTGATCAAGAGGTGCTCATCCGCGGTATTCGAAGTGCTGGTAGTCCTTGCCGGGACTCCAGAACCCTCCCCAGAAGAACTTGTCCTTGCGCAACGACTTGGTCAGGTAGGAGATCGAACGGAGCATGCCCTTCTTGTACGGGGTCCGCTTGATGTAGGCCTTGCCGTTCGTCGGCCACCACTTGCCCCTGGAGTCGCGGTACGGGTTCTGCACTGTGTTGACGTCGAGCGCGATGCCGTAGCTGTGCGGCGACATCCTGTACGGGTTGCCGACCACCTTGCGGCAGTTGAAACCGCTGGTGTTGTCGGCAGCCATCTGCGTCGGGTCGTCGCCGCCATACACGTTGGGATTGTTCATCTTGGAGATCGGGAAGCGGTGGGCCAGCGCCGAGGAGAAGCCGCGGATCACCTTGGTGGTCAGGTCGTGGCGCACGATGATCACACCGCGATGCATCAGCTTGTCGAAGCCGTAGTAGTTCAGCGCGATCGTCTTGAGCGACGATCGGCCGAGCGGACAACCGGCGTGATAGGTCTTGGCGACATCGGCCGCGGTAGTGCTGGTCACCACCGCGTGGATCACCGCGGCCCGCGTGATCGAGTACCTCTCGCTCGACTCGATGCGGGTGGGCCGGTTCGCGGGCACGTAGCGGGCGCGCATCTCGTACGTCGCGAGGTGGCCGTGACCGTAGGTGAACTTCGCCGAGTACCTGCCGTCCGCCGCCGTCTTGGCCAGCGCCGTCTGGACATAGGTGCTCGCGTTCTTGACCTCGACGATGACCGTCACGCCGGCCCGGGCCGGCACGACCTGGCCGCTGATGGTGGTGTCGGTCAACGAGTCGATGGAGGTCGCCGGCTTCTTCATCGCGATGGAGGCGTTCTCGACGGTGATTTTGACCAGGTTGCTCACGGCCGCGGTGGCACCGGTCGGGCTGCCGCCGATCGTCGCGGCAAAGACGAACGATCCGTACGACGTCACGGCGAGCGAGGTGGTGAAGCGACCTGTCGCGTCCGACGTCGTGGTCGCCACCTTGGTCCAGGTCGTCGACCCGGTGGCCGGGCGCTGGTAGATCGTGACGGTCGCGGTGGCGTCGTCGGCTCCGACCGAGCCGCTCATCGCGTACCGGCCGATGTCTTGGTAGAAGTGTCCTGGGACCGGAGTGCCCGTCGCGACCACCGCGAGTGAGATGCCGCTCACGCCAGCCTCGGCCCGGTCGGGTGAATTCGGGTCGGGTGAACTCGAGCCGGATGAACTGGGGTCGGGCGAGCTCGAGCCGGGTGAACTGGGGTCGGATGAGGTCGGGGTGGGCGAAACCGGGGCAGACGGGCTGGGTGCCGGTGAATCCGGGGTGGATGCGGCGCTTGCACCGGTCTCGGTCGCAGCCGCTGCCGGCCTGTGGCCCGCGTCGCTCGGGCGGGAAGCCGGTCCGCGGTCGCCGGGCGTCGGTGACGCCCCGGCGCTGGACACCGGGGAGGCGGACTCGCCTGATGTGGGATCCGCACCGGCGGTGAGCGGGGTTGCGAGCAGGGACAGCAGTGTGCCCACGGCGACGAGTCCCGATACGGCTCGCCGCGAGCCTCGGCGGACGCCGTCGGGGGTGTGGTGTGAAATCACGAGAGTGCCTGTCGGTAGGGGCAGCGGCAGTCATGCCTGGGCAGCAGGCTAACCCAGGACACCGGCGTGCAGAAGATGAATTAGTGCCACATCTGGCCCGGGCGATGAGAAGACGAGTCGGCCGGTAAGCCGGATTCTGTGACTCGCTTGCGCGAGCCGGCGATCATCCATCTGCGACCGCTGTTGCCAGCGACCTGGTGCGGCCTACCCGGGAACTCGGGCGAGCAGCCCTCGAACGCCCCCGCAGACGCTTGCGCGTCCTCTTGGCCTTGCTCCCGGTGGGGTTTACCGAGCCACCCCAGTCACCTGGGATGCTGGTGGTCTCTTACACCACCGTTTCCCCCTTACCGCCGTATCGGCGGCGGTCTGCTTTCTGTGGCACGGTCCCGCGGGTCACCCCGGGTGGGTGTTACCCACCACCGTGCTCTTCGGAGTCCGGTCTTTCATCAGCGTGGCCGGCTGCCTCGCCGCGATCGCCGTGCCGACTCGTCTCCTGACGATTCTACCTCCCCGGCGTCGTCGCTTTTCGCACACTCG
>JBBSQJ010000034.1:0-24908 GCA_038257965.1 Propionibacteriales bacterium | reverse complement strand
GTCGACCGAAACAGATCACCCTGCGTCGGCGTCATCCCCAGCGTCATCAACACACCCCTCAGACGGACTCCGACCATCCTCCAAGGCCCAACCCGGAACCCCGGTCAACGCCACGCGAAAAACACCAGCCACCTAGAGGGGCGACGGCGTGGGCGGTGTTCGGCTTGTGCGTGCTGCTGACCGGGGCCGCTGTGGTGGTGAATCAAGCCATGCCCGAAGGCCGACCTGAAGTGGTCAAGGCAACCGTGGAGGACTTCGTGGACGCCTTGGCTTCCTTGACGTTCCCGCTGGTCGGAGCTCTGCTCGTCTCGCGAACCGGGAACCGGCTCGGTTGGATCTTCGGCGCGGTTGGGTTGGCGATGGCCACCAGTACCCTCGCTGCCGCGACCGCCCACTACCGCCTCGCCACCGACCAGCTGGCCGGTGTGGCGATCTTGCAACTGCTGCAGGAGGGACTGTTTGGAGTCTTCATCGGGCTCATCCTCATGGTGATCCCGCTGCTGTTTCCCGACGGGCGGCTACGGTCGTCTCGATGGCGACCGGCTCTGTGGGCTGCCGTCGGCTGGCAGGGTTTGGCACTCCTCGTTCTGTTTCTCACTCCAGGCCCCGTCCAGGATGAAACCCCCGCTGTGGTGAACCCCTTCGGCGCCGATGCCCTCGGCAGCGCGCTGTCGGTGGGGGGCGGTGTGGTGTCGATCCTCCTTGTGGTCCTTCCCCTAGTCGGACTGGCCTCTCTCATCTTCGGCCTGGTCCGGCCTCGCGAAGGGAGCCGGCTCTCGATCGTGCTGCTCTTGGCCGGGATCGCGGTGAGCCTGTTCGCCTTCTCCCTCGACAATGTGCTGCAACCCATCGTTCCGGGCTGGGGGCCGGTCGCACCGTTACTGGCGATCCCCGCCGTACCGTTGGCTACCTACCTCGGACTGATCCGGAGTCGCCAGCCCCGGGTCGAGCGGGCTGTCGTACTGTAGCTAGAGTCTCCGAGTTCCGGTGCCCAGACGGAAGCGTCCGGATCGTTGCAGAGATCCCCGATGACCGGCTACCTCGGCTGACGACCAGAGGGTGGACCTGGCCTCTGCTGCTCTACAGCGCCATGAAGGTTCACGATGACGCGACCCTTGTGGGGTCAACCTGACCGGACCCGACCGCTGAGCGGTCGCTACGGATGCGTCCCGCACGAAGGTGGTTGGGCGCGGGGGTGAAACAGAGACTGCCCATCAGACTGTGCCCGTATACCGGTGGCTTATCGGGCCGCTGGGTCGGCGAGGCGGTCGATCTGCAGGGTGAGTTGGTTGCGCAGGCGGTCATGTTGCGGCCCGAGCTGCGAGTCCGGGGCAGCCCACGTCTCTGGTGGGTAGAGGCCGACCGGACTTCTTCGATGTTGGTCAGGTTCCCAGTTGTAGCGGAGCCAGATGTGAGCGTGCAGGATGGCGTCCCGGTTGCCGTGGATCTCGTAGTTGATTCGGTGGAACGTGGGGTCGCGTTCGCTGCAGACGATGTGGACGGCTTCGCCGAGTAGATCCATGTCGGTGAGGAAGGCTCTGCGACGCTGGCGGGTAAATCGAGGAGTCGATCCGCTCTGATTGCGCTGAGCAGCACGCTGTAGCCGGGTAGGAACTGGACATCACCAATCGCGGCGAAGCTTGAGGACAGTCGCGCCAGAACGGTCGGATTCGTCACGTTCAGCGCACTGCCGATCCGGTCGGCTTTCCAGGAGTCGCTCATCGGGCCCAACCGGTGGGAAGTGGGGAGAGCAGGACGGCCGGTGACGCCGGGGGAGAAGCGGTTCCGGTCGAGACCCAGAAAAGCTGCTCGCTGGCCCGGGACCTGCTCTCCCAAATGCGCCCACGAGAAACGACCCGGGCACTGTCGCGCAGGCGCGACATTCAGAGTGCAGCTGCCGGGTCCGGACCGGGTGGTCCTCCGACGATGTCCGTGAGCCACTGCCTCGGGCGCGATGCGACATGTGCTGGCCCGTCGACGAAGCGGTACAAGGCGACAGGCGCCGGTGCCTGCCAGCACGACGCGATCGGGGCCATGGACGGCTGCGCCGCCTGCGGCGTGCAGAGAGACGACCGAGCTGTCCACAGCCTGAGCGACGGGATCGTGGGAGGGGACTCGCCTTCGGCGGCGACGGCTGCATCGCCTGCGGCAGCACCGCTGCAACACAAAGTAGAGACCGGGCTGCGCCCGCCGCGCTGACGCGGAAGAAACCGGACGGTACGGGTCCCGCTCGTGCCTCGCGGAGGTGCAGAAACACCACCCGTACGCCTGTGCCACGGCCGACGAAAGACCGTACGACCAAAAGGCGCGCTGACCAGGAGAAACGACGTGGACCGTACACCCGCTGCGCGGAGAAGGTGGGGGTGTACGGGTCCAGGGTGTACGGGTCGTTTCGCCTGATGTTCCAGGCTTCCGCTGACGCTCCAGCCGTGGAACTGCGCCAAGGGCGGTGAGGGAGCAAAGGGCATAAGGAAAGTTGGCAACAGTGGTCCTTCGGATTCTCGCTTCGCTCGACCTCTTCGCTGCGCTCCGAGGCACTGTTGGTCGGCACAGCCGACGACTTTCACCGCTCGCTGCGCTCGCCGGAACCCTCGGTCGCTGCGCTCCCTCGGCCAATGCCCAGCGCTGCGCTCAGGAGATGAAAACCTGCCATCGTCCGCTACAAGTATCCGCAACCAAACCAGCTACCAAGTGTCGACGATCGTGGATCACCGTCGCTTCGCGTTCGGCTCATGGGAGAAGGACGGCCCTACGCGTCGGCTCGCTGCGCTCCGCGATGAAGGCTGATCGTGGCAGCGCAGCTCAGGGCCGTCAGGCCAGCGGAGCTGGCACGGGCGCAGACCAAGAACATCGCTGGATCCGAGGAGCCACCATGGCGATCATCATGCAGGGTGAGGGTGCCGACCTCTTCGAGAGTGAGGCGGACATCCTCGTCAACACCGTCGATACCCAAGGTGTCATGGGAGCCCGGCATCGCCCTGCAGTTCAAGCACCGCTTCCCCGATACGTTTCGCTGCGTACCGCCAGCACTGCCTTCACGGTCTGGTGTCGACCGGGAGCTTCGCCGTCCACGTCATCAAGAACACCGGGCCCTCGATCGGTCGTCGCCTCATCGCGAACTTCCGGCGAAGCAGTCGTGGCGCAACCAGTCGCGACTCGAGTGGATCGGGAGCGGCTGGCAGCACTGCGACGGGTGATCGAACAGCATCGTGCTCGCTCCGTTGCGATCCGCCCTGGGTTGCGGCCTGGATGGACTCGACTGGGCCATCGTGTCCGGCCTGATCACCGAGGCGATGGCAGCGGTCGCCGAGACCGGCGTCAACGTGCTCGTATTTCCACCGATCCAACGTTGATTGTCGACAGACCACTCGGCACGAATCATTCCCACAATCATTTCGATTGAAGCAGAGCCGCCCGATGGGCGACTGTGCACGACGACCAAGGCAAAGGGCTTCCACACCCCGATGTGCCGTGCGCCTGGTGCGGACGGTTCGTCATGGCCGAGGACGCCCGTCCGAATGCCAAGGACACATTGCGTCGACCGCTGCGGCGAGGCCACTGAGCCACGAACCCGAGAGGATCACGATGACAGTGTCAAATGACGGTCGGGAGGCCGCCAACGAGTACTCCCACGTGCTGCTTGTCACCGGTGCCCGCACCTGGACAGACGAGGCACTCATGCGCGACACCTTCCAGGACGCATGGCGACGCTGGGGTCCGCAGACCGTGAGGCGACCGCTTTTGGTCGCGGGTCACTGCCCGTCGGGTGCCGATGCCATGGCCGAACAGTTGTGGCGCGACCAGGGATTCGCCGTGCGGACGCTGCCCGCGGACTGGAGGCCGACGGTCGCCGCGCCGGCTTCCTACGCAACCAGACCATGGTCGACCTCGTGGCGTCGCTACTGGGAGATCAACAAGATCCCCGGGAGAACCGAGCCTCCACCAAACCCGGTGTCCTTCAGACACCCGCCACGAACTCGACCTGCTCAACCAGCTGTGGCCGCTGGCCTCCCTGCAGGTCAACCTTTTCCTCCCCCAACAAAAGCTCCTCGCCAAGACCCCGCACCGGCGCCACCGTCAAAAAGACCCACGGCACCGCCGCCACGCCGCTGGACCGCCTACTGACCGACCACGCCGACCTGCTCGACCCACACGACCGAGACCGCCTCACCGCCCTGCACCACGACACCGACCTGCTCGCCGTACGTGACCAGATCACCCTCATCCAAGCCAACCTGATCGAACTCGCCCGCCGCCGAGGCATCGTGCAACGTCGCGCCAAAACCAACGCCACCTACCTCAGCCGACGAAAAATGACCCCACCCACACGGGCAAAACCCGATGAGTCAACGAACCGAGCTACGCGGGCATCTTGACATGAGTCAACAGGAATCTGGCGAATCGGTGGCGGAAGTGAGTCGAGGACTTGTGGCAGGTGTCGCCTGCTCGCTGAGGGTCGAACCAGCAGGGCGATTGTCGGAGCCGGGTCGTGGGGGCGTGTTCAGCGCGTCGATCAGCGTGCGGTTGTCGTCGGACCGAGACGGGCCGCGCCGGGTGGCTCGTCTGCCTCGTGCCGAGTCAGCTCATCGCGCCGGCCAGCGCCCGCCTGGCGGCGCGTACTCGCTTCGCGGCTCGTCTGATCGGGTTGCGTGGTCCGCGGCTCACCACACCGGAAGCGTGTGCGGCGGCCTCGACGGACGCGTCGAAGTGAGCCAGTGCCTGGTTGTCGCCTTCGTACGCGTTCGGCAAACCGTTTCGTTTGAGGAAGGTCAAGAACGCCGCGAATCGTTCCGGGTAGAGCTCGTTGAATCGCTGGTAGCTCTGGCGCTGGAACAGCTCGCCAATCGACTTGACCGAGCCGAGGTCGTCGGTGAGCGTGAACGGCAGGCCGTGATACTCCGCGATCTCGAGCGTGCGCGAGTCGTGGACCAACAGATGAGCGGGGGTGCCCGCCAGCATGGCGGCGATTGTCCCGTGGAGCCGCGGCCCGAACGCGAAGTCCTGCGTCTTCAGGTACTCGATCCACGACCAGGCGGTCGGGTAGTACACCATCCGATGACCGCGGTAGAGGCGGTTGCTGGTCTGCACCGGGAACCGCGGGTCACCGCCCCAACCGGGCCGGGTGTCGCTGTCCTCGACGACCATCTGCGCGGTGAGCTTCTCCTGGGCGTAGATGGTCGATCTGCGGTAGGTCCTCGCCGTCTGTTCGAGGATGTCGGCGCTGTCGGAGATCCGGTGATCGAACGACATCGAGATGGCGCTTCGCCGCGTCGGCCGGCGTCGGGTCGGTTCGGGCATCCGGAAGTCCGCGCCCCACATGAAGAGCGACGGGCAGCCGATCACGTCGATGCGATCGGCGGGAAAGCCCAGATAGGAGAGGTAGTTCTTGCTGACCTCGCCCCGCACGCCGATGGAGACCGACCGGTCGAGGACGGCAGCGGTGAAACGTCGCGCGGCCGCCTCGTGAGCGCTGACCTGGTCGCGGCTCGCGCTGATGCCGGTGACCCGGCTGGGCAAGAAGACGCCCTCGGCAACGTCCTGCAGCCGTAGCTGGGCCCCGATGCCGACGACAGTGACGGGGATGGTCAGCCGCTCGACGACGTCGGCCCAGTGATTCAGCGTGTCCAGCATCTGCAGTCGGAACGAGCTGGACAGGGGCAGCACCAGGTGATCGGCCTCGGAGTTGATCTTCTCGGCGCGTTCCTCGGCATTGCCGCGGTCGAACCCGGAGTACTTCACGATCTTGAGCTGCGCCGAGTCCGAGGACAATGCTCGCAACGTCGAGAACTGGTACAGCAGGTTGCCCTGGTTGCCCCCGATGAGCTCCAGGGACCGTGCTGGCTTGAGGTTCGCGTTCGGCTTCTGGCAACTGCGCACCGAGATCCGGATGCGCTCGTCGGAATCGCTCAACGCGGACCCTTTCCCGTTCCGGATGCGGCAGGCCGAAGAACCTCGGGTACGGGTGCGAAGCGAAGTTTCGCCTCATTCCGACCCGTTTCGCTGCCGCAGCCTACCGGAGGAGCCGGCGGTGTTTCGACGACCGCCGCGCCCGAGCCGTCGTAGCGCGGGCGTCGGAGGGGTGGCGGCGTCTACGCTTGCCGAACGATCCAGCATGGAGGTACGAGTTGAGTCCGGATGCGGCACAGACGGGGCGCAGCAGGCGTCGGGTGGTGGTGGTGGCCGTCGTCGCCGTCGTCGTGGTCGCCGGCATCGTGGTGGCCATCGCGACCTCGAGGAGGCCACCGTCGGAGTCGACGACTGGGCCGACGCCCTCTTCACCGGCGCCCAGTGCCGCGATGACCACGATGAGTGCGAGCACGAGCACACCGATCCCCAGCCCGTCCGCGTTCTCGCCGACCACGAAGACGTCGGCGTCGTCCGACGCTGCGGGCCAGACCGCCAAGGCGACGCCCACGAAGGTGGTCACGCCCTACTGTCAGCAGTACCAGACGATTCTGGCCGGTGGGCGCGAATCGGTCCAAGACGAAGGCTCGGTGGACTTCGAGGAGCTCTCCGCCACGTTCTCCGACCTGATCAAGAAGTACAGCAGGGCCGCCGAGCTGGCCCCCAAACGGCTGAAGCCGGACTACGCAAAGGTCCTGGTGCGGCTGAAGACCATGAAGAAGGCCGTCGACAGCCGCGATTTCCAGCAGATCCGCGCCATGCTCAAGCAGTTGGACTCGCTCAACTCCTCGATGGAGGAGATCCAGCGGGTCTCGCAGGAGATCTGTCGCTGACCGAGTCGGGGAGACCGGTAGCGCTTGGCGTCACCGGTGGGTCTCAGTCGACCTGGAGCACCGTCACCGTGCGACCGGGCAGGGTCAAGGTGCTGCCCGCCTCCAACTTGCCGGACGGCAGCTCGCCGCCCGTGCCGGTATGGGCGAGCACCTGATAGGTCTCGGCCCAGGAACCGTCCGGCAGCTCCACCTGCACCGGATCACTCCCGCCGTGGATCCAGATCAGAAAGGCATCGTCGGAGGGTCGATCGGCGGAATCGTCAGCCACGAAGATGCCCAACGTGCGTCGGGTGCCGTCGTGCCAGTCGTGCTGGGTCATCTCCTCTTTGCGACCGCCGAACCACGCGAGGTTCTTGCGCCCCGTCGTTGTGCCGGTGTGGTCGAGGATCGCATCGCCGTGCCGGAACCACGTCCGGCGCAGGACCGGGTGCTCGGCCCGGAGCTTCAACAATGTCTGGGTCAGCTCGATCTGATCAGACCAGGCGTGCTCGGTGTCCCAGTGCACCCACGAGACGTGGGAGTCCTGACAGTAGGCGTTGTTGTTGCCCTGCTGGGTCCGGCCGAACTCGTCGCCGGCGGTGATCATCGGGACGCCGGCCGACAGCACCAGGGTCGCCATCAGGTTCCGGGTCTGTCGGTGCCGCAGTGATTCGACCCCAGGATCGTCCGTCTCGCCCTCGTACCCGCAGTTCCACGACCGATTGTCATCGGTGCCGTCGCGGTTCGACTCGCCGTTGGCACCGTTGTGCTTCACGTTGTAGGTGACCAGGTCGCGCATGGTGAAGCCGTCGTGCGCGGTGACGAAGTTGATGCTCGCGGTGGCCGGCCTGCTGTGCTGGTCGAAGATGTCCGGTGATCCGACGAGTCGCTGGGCGAGTTCGGCGACCCCGTGGGTGTTGCCCCGCCAGAAGTCACGGACATGATTGCGGAACCGGTCGTTCCACTCACTCCAGCCGTCGCCGAACGAGCCGACCTGATAGCCGAACGGCCCAAGGTCCCAAGGCTCGGCGATCATTTTGACTTGCGACAGCACCGGGTCGTTTCGCAGCAGCTCCTTGAAGGCGTGGTCCTGGTCGACGTGGTGGCGTCGGTCCCGGAGGAGGGTGGTGGCCAGGTCGAAGCGGAATCCGTCGACGCCCATCTCGCTCACCCAGTAGCGCAGGGAGTCGACGATGAGCCGTAGCGTGCCGGGCTCGGAGCTGTCGACGGAGTTGCCGCAGCCGGTCACGTCGTAGTCGTTGCGCAGGTCGTCGGTCAGCCGGTAGTACCCAGCATGGTCGATACCGCGGAACGAAAGCGTGGGCCCTTCGTGGCCACCCTCGCCGGTGTGGTTGTAGACGACATCGAGGATGACCTCGAGGCCAGCTTCGTGCAGGGCCGAGACCATCTCCTTGAACTCGCGGACCTGCGCACCCATCGTGCCCACGGAGCAGTAAGCGCCGTGCGGGGCGAAGAAGCCGAGCGTGTTGTAGCCCCAGTAGTTTCCCAGTCCGCGGCTGATCAGGAACGGTTCGGACACGAAGTGGTGGACCGGCAGCAGCTGGACCGCGGTCACGCCCAGGTCGAGCAGGTGCGCGATGACGGCGGGGTAGGCCAACCCCGCATACGTCCCGCGTAGATGCTCCGGTACCGCCGGATGGAGTTGGGTGAAGCCCTTGACGTGTGCCTCGTAGATCACGGTCTCCGCCGGCGGGCGGCGCCGAGCGATCGGTTCGGGGGCCGGGCTGTCGCCGACCACGACGCTGAGCGGGACCGCGGCGAACGAGTCGCAGGCGTCGGGTTCGTAATCGGATTCGGGAGTGTGGTCCAGGATCGGTCCGGAGTAGTCGACGCCGGAGGTGATCGCGCGAGCGTACGGGTCGAGCAGGAGCTTGGCCGGATTGAATCGGGCACCGCGCTCGGGCGCCCATTCACCGTGTACGCGGTAGCCGTAGCGTTGGCCGGGACCGGCGCCGGGGACGAACGTCGTCCAGATGCCGCTGGGGGACACCGACATGTCGTAGTTGCGCTGGCTGCGATCCTCGGCGACCAGGGCCAGTTCCACGCGGGTGGCGCGGGGCGCCCACAGGCCGAACTGCGTGCCCGTGTCGCTCACGTGAGCGCCGAGCGTGCTCGTGTCGGCCGGAGCCGTCGGCGCATGATTGATGCTCATGTCGATACCTTCCTCGCGGAAGCGTGTTTTGGATCATGTCTGCACGTTCAGACGTTCTCTCCTGCTGGGAGCGGACACCATCTTGCCTCTTTCTGACATCGATGGCAGCCGGAAGATACATCTCGGCGCCGGGAAGCGCGCCCGAGATGCCAGGACATCGCGGAGCAACTTCGCTCATCGACGGGGCACTTCGCGCATCGGCGCCGACAAGCGAAGTTGCCCATCAATGGGCGAAGATGCGACGGGACGGAAACACCACGCTGCCCAACCTCGAGGAACAGGGAGCGACCGGCTACTAGAGTCAACCGCTATGAGCGAGGCTGCCGACCAGGTCCGGGTGGAGGTTTCCGACGGAGTCGCCGTGATCCGTCTGGATCGCCCCAAGATGAACGCGCTGAACGCCGACATCCAGCGTCAGATCGCGGCGGCGGCGCTGCAACTCGACGGTCGTGACGACGTCGCAGCGGTGGTGCTGACCGGCGGCGAGCACGTATTCGCCGCGGGCGCGGACATCAAGGAGATGGTCACCCTCTCCTACTCCGACATGGTCCGACGATCGGTGGTGCTGCAGGACACGTTTTCGGCGGTGGCCGGGATCGGTAAGCCGGTCGTGGCTGCCGTCAACGGTTACGCTCTCGGCGGCGGGTGCGAGTTGGCCCTGTGCGCGGACATTCGCATCGCCGCCGAGAATGCCGTCCTCGGTCAGCCGGAGATCAAGCTCGGCATCATCCCCGGTGCCGGTGGAACTCAACGACTCTCCCGCCTGATCGGCCCGGCCAAGGCCAAGGAGCTCATCTTCACCGGCCGCTTCGTGCAAGCCGACGAGGCGTTGCGGATCGGACTCGTCGATCAGGTGGTTCCCTCGGCGGAGGTGCTGCCGACGGCGATGACCTGGGCCCGTCAGTTCACCGGAGGGCCGGCGCTGGCTCTGCGAGCGGCCAAACAATGCATCGACGCCGGGCTCGGGGTCGACCTGGCGACCGGCCTGGAGATCGAGCGCTCGCAGTTCGCCGGGCTCTTCGCCACCGAGGACCGCACGCTGGGAATGACATCCTTCGTCGAGCACGGTCCGGGCAAGGCACGCTTCGTCGGTCGCTGAAATCCGGACCGATTCTCGCGCGGGTCTTGTCGGTTGCGCGACTCGGTGCACGGTTGATGGTCGGCTCGGCAGCGCGTTCGGCGCCTGTGGCCCAGCGGATCGACGTTCCTCACCCCGCCAGAGCGCCGACCGAGCGGAGCAGTTCCTGGGCCTGGTGACGCGTCTGGAGACCGAGCTCGGTCAACCCGCAGCACAGGTAGCTCTGCGCCAGCCGGTCGAGCGTCTCGGCGCGAATCGTCCGCCAACCGAGTGCGGCCGCGAGATCGGCCGACTGGCGATAGCGCAGCTGAGCCTCCCCGTCGCGAGCGAGCCGGACGAGGGCGTACCCGATGCTGTCCAGGGTGAGCACCTGACCGGCCCGGTCACCGAGCTCGGCGAACAGGGCGAGCGCCCGGGAGCAACTGTCCAGGGCATCGCCCGCGTGGTCGAGGTGGGCTTGGTGCCATCCGATGGCGTTGTAGGCGTTCGCCTCGCCGCTTCGATCGCCGAGTCGGACGTGGATGTCCAGTC
This sequence comes from Propionibacteriales bacterium, assembly GCA_038257965.1. Taxonomy (GTDB): domain Bacteria; phylum Actinomycetota; class Actinomycetes; order Propionibacteriales; family Propionibacteriaceae; genus Microlunatus. Next base: position 14,410 of record JBBSQJ010000034.1, on the reverse strand, counting down.
CCTGCCGATCGTGTGGCAGGGCCAGGTCGTGCCGCCCCTGTCTGGCCGCCAGCCGGGCCAGCGCGCGATGAGCCCGGGCCTGCGCGGCCGGGTCGTCGAGCTCGACCGCAACAGCCAGGGCTCGTCGCAGCACCGGCGTGGCGGCCGCGAAGTCACCCGTCCCGATCAGGCCGCGGCCCAGGCCGATGAGCGCGGCAACCTGACGATCTCGATCGCCGAGCCGCCCCGCAGAGCCCACGGCAAGTTCGGACAAAGTGGTCAGTTCGCGCCAGCAGCCGATCATGCCGAGGTATTCCTCAAGGCAGGCGGTCAACTCGCAGGCCGCCTCGTCGCGACCGGTGTTGGCCGCCAACTCGGTCGCCGCCACCAACGCAGACGCCTCGCCGGCCACGAACTCCTGCCCAGCGCTCGCCGGGCGACGTGCGCCGGCGCAGTAGAACCGCAGCAGCCGACCGGTTGCCTGCTCCGCGTCGGGCCGGACGCGGCCGAGCTGTGCCGCGTAGAGCTTCACCAGATCGTGCATCCGGAACCGGCCCGCGTACGGCTGGTCGAGCAGGTGCAGCGCGCCGAGGCTGCGGACGACCGACGTCGCTGCGCCGGCCGACATGCCGCACAGGGCAGCGATGGCCTCGCACGACATGGTCGGTCCCGGGGCGAGGCCGAGTAGGGCGAAGGCCTGGGCCGTTGCGGTGTCGAGGACGGCGACCGAAGCCGCGAGTGCGCTCTCCACATCACGGCCGGGTTCGTCCGCGTGCAGAACGGAGAGCCGGGTGAGCTCGTCGGTGAGTTCGTCGGCCAGACCCACCAGTGGAAGCTGGGGCATCAACGCGGCCCGACCGGCGACCACGGCCAGGGCGAGCGGGAGGCCGGCGCAGGCCGCGATCAGCCGGTCGATTGCTCCGGGCTCGGCGGCCACGCGATCGAAACCCATGCGGCGGCGCAGCAGTTCACGGGCGTCGGCGGTCGGCAACATCCCGATCGAGACCAGGCGGGCCCCGGGATCCGCGACGAGACCGGTGAGGCCGGAGCGGCTGGTGACCAGCGCAGCTGCCGGACCGGTCGGCGGTAGGAGCGGTCGCACCTGGGCAGACCCGGCAGCGTTGTCTGCCACGATCAGGATCCGACGTCCGGCGAGCAGGCTCCGGTACAGCCCGAGTAGTGCATCGGGGTCGCTGGGGATGGCGGCCGGGTCCGCACCCAGTGCGATCACCAGGCAGTGCAGGGCCGTCTCGGGACGCATCGCGGACCTGGTCGGATCGAAGCCGCGCAGGTCGACGAACAGCTGGCCGTCGGGAAAGTGGCCGGTGTGCTCTCGCGCCCAGCGGACGGCGAGCGACGTCTTGCCGACGCCACCGATGCCGGTGAGCGCGACGACCTGGCAGGACTCGGGCCGGCCGCCGAGGAGGGCGTCGTCCAGCACCCGTCGTTCACAGACCCGATCGACGAAGCCGACGGGGGATGGCGGTAGCTGCTGGGGAACCGGACGGGTGAGGTCGGCGGACTGTGCTGTCGGTGCGGAGCGCCGCGCCGCCGGTTGTGGCACGGTCCCCCGGGAGGGCTTGGCGGGTCGAGGCCGGAGCACGAGCTGCTGGATCTCGCGCAGCGTGACGCCGGGCTCGGTTCCCAGGTCGTCGAGCAACCGGCGCCGAATGCGATCGTAGGAGGTCAGCGCGTCGGCCGTCCGCCCGCTTGCGTGCAGGGCGAGAACCAGCTGCCCGGCGAGCCGTTCGTCGTACCGTTCGGCGGCGGTCCCGGCGACCAGGCTCGGCAGGATGTGCTCGGCCGCACCGAGGCGAAGAGCCAGGTCGTTGCGTTCCAACTCCAGACCGCGACGCTCATGCTCGATGGCGCGGCGTTGGTCGTCCAACCACGGCGACGACAGACCTGCGAACGGCTCGCCGTGCCACAGCGCCAGCGCCTCGTCCAATGTGCCCAGCGCCTCCATGCCGTCGCCGGTGTCGCCCAGGTTGCGGCCCCGGCTGATCAGTCGCCGGGCGCGGTACAGGTCCACCACATCTGGGTGGCAACGAACGAAATACCCACCGCTGGCCCGCTCGACGTCCAGTGCGGCCGTCGACGCGACGGATCGTCGAAGCCGGCAGACGTAACTGCGCAGGGCCTGATTGGCCGCAGCCGGCGGTTCGGCTCCCCAGATCCGCCCAGCGAGATCCTCGCCGCCGACCGGACGACCTTCGGCCAGCAGGAGGGTCGCCAGCACAGCTTGCTGCCGCGCCGGTCCGAGTTCGAGCGCCCCGGTCTCGCTCTCGATCGTCAACGCGCCGAGTAGTCGGACGGCGACGCTCATGGATCGCGGCGATTCATCGAGGCGACCGGCGACAACACCGACGCAACATTTCGACAACGCGACCGTCCGACTCTGGAGTCATCGCCGCCCGGATCGGCCGGGCGCACACCAGGAGGGAGCTTCACATGGCGAAGTATCGTCTGGAGCTGGTCAAGCTGCACTGCAGCCGCAAGCAGGACACCGTCGGACCCGACGAGCCGAAGATCATCGTGGACGGACGCACGCTGTACGGCCCCGGGGATCTGGGCAAGGGCGAGACCGTCTACCTGACAGGTCGGTCCGCTCTGTTCACCGGATCCGCCCAGGTCGACCTGAAGGAGGTCGACCAGAGTCAGGACGACGATCTGGGCAGCGCCAGCATCAGCGGCGCGTCCGACGCCGGCCAGGGCGACCTGAAGCGCGAGTTCCACCGGACCAACTCCGACTACGAGCTGACCTATCGAGTCGTCGCAGCCTGACGCGATCACAGGCGTGACCGGGTGACTCACGACCCGGTCACGCCTCATCGGTGTCTCCTGCCTGGTTTCGACTGTCAGGGCAGTTCGGCTGTCAGGGCAGTTCGGCTGTCAGGGCAGTTCGGCTGTCAGGACAGTTCGGCTGTCAGGACAGTTCGGCTGTCAGGACAGTTCGGCTCGTACTCGTAGGAGAAGAAACGAGACGACGTCGGGTGATACCACAGTGGCGGTTGCCGACCCCGATCATCGGACTGGCTACTCTTCGATAACACGGCCTCCGCTAAGTTACTGGCGAGTAATATGTGGGTGCGGGTGCCGTGACCGAGTTGGCAGGAACTGAGAAACGAGGCTCATGAAAATCGTCGTCTGTGTGAAGTACGTTCCCGACGCGACCGGCGAGCGCGGCTTCGCCGGTGACAACACCGTCGACCGCGACGCAAGTGACGGATTGTTGTCCGAGCTCGACGAGTACGCCGTCGAGCAGGCGCTGCAGATCGCCGACGATGGGGACGACGTCGAGGTGGTCGCGCTCACCGTCGGTCCGGACGACGCGGCGGATGCAATCAAGCGGTCGCTGCAGATGGGTGCCTCGGCCGGTATCCACGTTCTCGACGACGACATCCACGGCTCGGATGCGCTCGCGACGTCGGCGATCCTGGCCGCGGCCATCAAACATGCCGACCCCGATCTGGTGCTGTGTGGCATGGCCTCGACCGACGCCTCGATGGGCGTGGTCCCGTCGATGATCGCGGAGAGACTCGGCTGGCCGGCGGCGACGCTGGGGGCGACGTTGGAGCTCGACGAACGTACGGTCACCATCCGACGAGACACCGACGTGTCCAGCCTGACCGTACAGGCGGACCTGCCCGCCGTCGTTAGTGTGACCGACCAGTCCGGCGAAGCGCGCTACCCGTCGATGAGAGGCATCCTCGCGGCGAAGAAGAAGCCGGTCGAGGAACTCACGTTGGCCGACCTGGGCATCGACGCGGCCGAGGTCGGTCTGGACGCCGCCTGGACCAGGGTCGTGCAGACGACCCCGCGCCCGCCGAAGGAGGCCGGCAAGGTCGTCACCGACGAAGACGGCTCGGGCGCCGACGCCCTGGTCGAGTTCTTGTCCGCGGGCAAGTACATCTGAGCACGTAGTCGTTGAATCGAGGAGCAGCACATGACTGACGTTCTTGTCGTCGCCGATCTCGCCGAGACCGGGGTGGCCAAGCCGAGCCTCGAGCTGTTGACGTTGGCTCGGCGAATCGGCACCCCGGTCGCCGTGGTTTTCGGCTCGGCCGATGCGGCCGCCGCCAAACTCGGTGAGTACGGGGCCGCCCGGATCCTGGAGGTGACCGATCCGGCCATCCATGAGTATCTGGTCGCCCCGAAGGCCGAGGCACTGGCTCAGCTGGCCGCGTCGACCGGGGCTTCGGCGGTCCTGATCAGCTCCGACGCCGAGGGCAAGGAGATCGCGGGCCGGCTGGCCGTCAAACTCGGCTCCGGCCTGATCACCGACGCCACCGACCTCGGTTCCGACGGCTCGACCGTGCAGTCGGTCTTCGCCGGGAACTGGACGGTGACTGCGTCGGTGACGCACGGGACTCCGGTCGTCACCGTGAAGCCGAACGCCGTCGCGCCGGAGGCGGCTCCGGCTGCCGGGTCGGTCCAGTCCGCCTCGGTGAGCATCTCCGAATCAGCCAAGGGTGCCCGGATCGTCAGGGTCGACGAAAAGCAGGCGAGCGGTCGACCCGAACTGACCGAGGCGGCCATCGTGGTGTCCGGCGGGCGCGGCACCGGTGGCGACTTCGCGCCCGTCGAGTCCCTGGCGGACGCGCTCGGTGCGGCGGTCGGCGCATCCCGCGCCGCCGTTGACTCGGGCTGGTATCCGCACGCCTACCAGGTCGGACAGACCGGCAAGACCGTATCGCCGCAGCTGTACCTGGCCGCCGGCATCTCCGGTGCCATCCAGCACCGGGCCGGCATGCAGACGTCGAAGGCGATCGTGGTGGTGAACAAGGATCCCGAGGCGCCGATCTTCGCCCTCGCCGACCTCGGCGTCGTGGGCGACCTGCACACCGTCTTGCCGGCGGTGACCAAGGACGTCGTGGCCCGCAAGGGCTGAGCGCTCCCGTACGACCCATCGAGGCAGACTCGGCGGGGGTGCGCAACCTGGCGAATTGCACATTGACCGGCGCGGTGCAGACTGATGAGCATGAGCCGTGTCTATCTCGACCACGCCGCGACCACTGCGATGGTCCCGGAGGCGATCGAGGCGATGACCGATCAGTTGCGCCGTGCCGGGAATCCGTCGTCGCTGCACGGCTCGGGTCGGGCCGCCCGCAGGGTGGTCGAGGAGGCGCGGGAGTCCATCGCCGCCCGCGTCGGTGCATTGCCGGTGGAGGTGGTGTTCACCTCCGGTGGCACCGAGGCCGACAACCTGGCCGTCAAGGGGGGGTGGTGGTCGGTCCGCGGCAGCGAACCCGCCCGTGACCGGCTGGTGGTCAGTGCGGTCGAACACCATGCCGTCCTCGACCCCGCGGTCTGGCTGCGAGATCACGAGAAGGCCGATCTGAGACTGGCTGCCACCGACGGTCGCGGCCTGCTCGATCCCGGTCAGTTCTCCGAGCTCGTCGACGACACGACCTGCCTGGTCTCGGTGATGTGGGCGAACAACGAGGTCGGCACCGTCCAACCCGTCTCCCGAGTCGCGGAACTGGCCCGCCGGCGCGGCGCGCTGTCCCACAGTGACGCCGTACAGGCGGTCGGTCACGTCCCGGTCGACTTCGGCGCCGCGGGTCTGGATCTGATGACGTGTGCGGCGCACAAGCTCGGTGGTCCGGTCGGGATCGGTGCCCTCGTGGTTCGACGAGGCCTCGAGCTGACGCCGGTCCTGCACGGTGGAGGCCAGGAACGCGATCTGCGTTCGGGCACCATCGACGTCGCGGCCGTCGCAGGGTTCGCGGCCGCCCTGGGGGTTGCCGACGAGCGGCGGTCTGTGGAGGGCGACCGGCTCCGCGGGCTACGCACGGAGCTCACCCGAACGGTGCGGGCGATCGACCCTGAGGTGATCGTCAACACACCCGATGACGCCCCGACCCTGCCCGGTGTGGTGAGCCTGACGTTTCCCGGCTGCGAGGCCGACGCCATGCTCATGTTGCTCGACGCTGCCGGCATCGACTGTGCGACCGGGTCGGCATGCTCCGCAGGGGTCTCCGAAGCGAGTCACGTGCTGGTCGCGATGGGCCGTTCGGAGCGGGACTCCCGATCGACGCTACGGTTCTCGCTGGGCTGGACCAGCACGGCCGCCGACATCGAGTCGTTGCGTGCCGCCCTCCCGGAGACGCTGTCGCGGGCTCGTCGGGCCGGCTCGTTGATCGGCTGAACCCGCCACCGGAACAAGCTACCGTTGAGGCCGTTACCCGATCAGTTGTGAGGACGATCATGAGGATCCTGGCCGCCATGTCCGGCGGCGTCGACTCCGCGGTCGCGGCCGCCCGGGCCGTCGACGCCGGCCATGACGTGACCGGCGTGCATCTCGCCCTGTCCAAGAACCCCCTCTCGTTTCGCTCCGGCGCCCGCGGCTGCTGCTCCAAGGAGGACGCCCATGACGCGCGCCGGGCCGCCGACCTGCTCGGCATCGCCTTCTACGTCTGGGACCTTTCCGACCGGTTCGCCACCGACGTGGTCGACGACTTCGTGGCCGAGTACGCAGCGGGCCGGACCCCGAACCCGTGCCTGCGCTGCAACGAGAAGATCAAGTTCACCGCCGTGCTGGACCGCGCGGTCGCGCTCGGCTTCGACGCGGTCTGCACCGGTCACTACGCGCGGCTGGTGCGCACCGGCGATGGAGTCGAACTGCACCGGGCGGTCGACGACAGCAAGGACCAGTCCTACGTCCTCGGGGTGCTGAGTGCGGCCCAGGTCACACGGTCCTATTTCCCGCTCGGTGACTCGTTGAAGACCGAGGTGCGGGCCGAGGCGGCTCGCCGGGGACTGGCGGTCGCGGAGAAGCCGGACAGCCACGACATCTGCTTCATCGCCGACGGTGACACGGCGGGGTTCCTCGATCGGCGTCTCGGCACTCGGACCGGCGACGTCGTCGACGCCGCCGGTCGCCGGGTCGGGACCCACGAAGGCAGCCACCACTTCACCATCGGCCAACGTCGCGGACTGCGACTCGGGGTTCCGGCCGAGGACGGCTTGCCACGCTACGTCCTCGACATCTCCCCGGTGACCAACACCGTCAGAGTCGGTTCGCACGACGAGTTGGCGGTGCGGCGGATCGTCGGGACTCGTCCGTTCTGGGCCGGGCGCCGACCGAGCGAGGTCTGGTCGGGCCTCGTCCAGGTCCGCGCCCACTCCGAGCCGGTGCCGGCCGAGATCAGCATCGGTGCCGACGAGGTGTCCATCGAGCTCGGTGTCGAGCTGACCGGGGTGGCGCCGGGCCAGGCCGCCGTGCTGTACGACCGGACCCGGGTCGTCGGCAGCGCGACCATCGCGCACACCCGATGACGGCCTCCAGGTGAGCGATCCCACGCCGGTCCGCAGCACCGGGATCGGCTCCTGGCCCGGCACCGACCTGACCGAGGCACTCCTGACCACGTTCGCCGAGTGCCCCGACCTGCCGTACCTGCCGGAACTCCCGGAGCGTGGCGTCTGGGCAGAGATGATCGGTCGGACGACGGCGCTGCTGCACGAGCTGCCGGTCGATCTGGTGCCGGCGGGCTGGCGGCTGAGCGACGCGTCCAGCCGCGACCACCGGCGCGCCCGGGCGATGTTTCGCTCCGACCTGGATCAGCTGGAGGAGCAGGCCCAGGGCTACCACGGCGATCTCAAGCTGTCCGTGGCCGGTCCGTGGACCCTGGCCGCCATGATGGAACGTCCGCGGGCCGACCGGGTGGTCGCCGACGCCGGCGCGCGGCGCGACCTGGCTCAGTCACTGGCCGAAGGACTCGCCGAGCTGCTGATCGAGCTGGGCCGGAGGCTGCCGGACATCGGGTGGCTGGTCCAGCTCGACGAACCGGCGCTGCCGAGAGTCCTGGGTGGCGCCGTGCCGACGGCGAGCGGACTCGGCCGACACCGGGCGGTCGACCGGCCCGAAGCCAGTGCCACTTACACCCAGCTCGTCGAACGGCTCCGTGCGACGGGCAGCGCGGCACCGGTCCTGGTCCACTGCTGCGCACCCGGGGTGCCGGTCGGACTGCTGTGCGGCTCCGGCGTCCAGGGAGTGTTGTTCGATCTCGATCAGGCGGACACGCGGGTCTGGGACGAGGTGGCCCAGGCGGTCGAGGGCGGGTTCATGATCGGTCTGGGCGCAGTGCCGACGAGCAGTGGTCCGACTCCCCGGCTCAGCTCCCGGCAGGTGGCCGACCGGGCGCTGCGCCCGTTGCGCGCCCTGGGGCTGGGCCCCGACGTCACCGGCCGACTGTTGCTGACCCCCGCGTGCGGCCTCGTCGGCTACGGGCGCTCGGATGCCGTCGGCGCCCTTCGCGCGGTCCGCGAGGCGGCCGAGATCGTCGCCGAGGACCTCGCCCGCTGACGCCGACCCCTCGCTGAGGAGAGCCGTCGTGCGAACCATGTCGCCGGTGGCCGACGCAGGGTGTGGGTGACAATGCTGGTGTGCAGCTGCGACAACTGCGGATCCTCTCGACCGTGCTCTTCGCCTTCGCCATCGGCCAGGCCGGACTCGGTTCGGGCTATCTCGACGGCTCCCACTGGCTGCTGATCGCGCACGCCACCAACGCCTTCGCCGTCTTGGTGCTGTCGGTGCTCGCCACCGTCGGCGGGTTCGCCTACCGGCGGGTCGGCGGTCCGAGCTGGACCTTCTACTTTCCCCTGGTCCTGGTCGGTGTCGTCGGAGTGCAGATGACTCTCGGTTTCGCCGGCGTCCGGGGCGGACACGTGTTCTTGGGAGTGCTGTTCTTGTGCGCGGTCACCACGCTGTGCTCGTACACCTGGCGGTTGCGCCCGCTCGCCACCGACGACGCCGAACCCGCTTCCGCACCGACCGCCTGATCGAGCCGCGCCATCTTTCGGTGCCGGGCACTGCGGCCCCGTGCCACACCCGCGAGAAGTGTCGGCGGACGGCGTTAGGGTGCCGAAGTGGCTGACAACACCGACCTGCCGAGCGATCCCGCGGCGCCCCAGGCCGAACCGGATGCGACGGCTCGAGAGCGGCACGCGGAGCTGAGCGAGCGGATCGACGACGCCCGTTGGCGCTACTACGTGCTGGACGCGCCGACGCTGTCCGACGCCGACTTCGACCACACCATGCGCGAGCTCGAAGCGCTCGAAGACCGCTTTCCGGCCCTGCGCACGCCCGACTCACCGACTCAGAAGGTCGGTGGTGCCGTGTCCACCACGTTCGCCCCGGTCGAACACCTGGTCAAGATGATGAGCCTGGACAATGCGTTCAGCGACGACGAGCTGGACCGGTGGGCCGCACGGGCGGTGCGCGAGCTCGGCGAGGCGAGGATCGAGCAGTCCGGCTATCTGTGCGAGCTCAAGGTCGACGGCCTGGCGCTGGATCTGGTTTACCAGGACGGCCGCCTGTCCCGGGCCGCCACCCGCGGCGACGGCCGGGTCGGCGAGGACGTCACCGCCAACGTCCGAACGATCGCGGTGATCCCCGACCGGCTGCGGGGTGAGAACGTGCCGAGGCTGCTGGAGGTTCGCGGTGAGGTGTTCTTCGCCGTCGACGACTTCGCGGCGCTGAACGAGCATCTGGTGGCGGACGGGAAGGCGCCGTTCGCCAACCCGCGCAATGCCGCCGCCGGATCATTGCGGCAGAAGGACCCGAAGGTGACGGCAGGTCGCAGGCTCGGTTTCGTGCTGCACGGGATCGGGGCCACCGAGGGTTTCGCGCCGGAGCGGCAGTCGGGTGCGTATGCGGACCTGCAGGCGATGGGTCTGCCGACCAGCACCCGTTTCACGGTGGCTAAGACGATGGCGCAGGTGCGCGACTACATCGCCTACTACGGCGAGCACCGGCACTCGGTCGAGCACGAGATCGACGGTGTGGTGGTCAAGCTCGACGAGCGCGACGTGCAGGACCAGCTCGGATCGACCACGAGGGCACCCCGATGGGCGATCGCCTTCAAGTACCCGCCGCAGGAGGTCAACACCAAGCTGCTCGACATCAAAGTGAACGTCGGCCGGACAGGTCGAGTGACCCCGTACGGGGTGATGGAACCGGTGCTCGTCTCGGGCTCCACCGTCGGCATGGCCACGCTGCACAACGCGAGCGAGGTCAAGCGCAGGGGCGTGTTGATCGGCGACACGGTGGTGCTGCGCAAGGCGGGCGACGTCATTCCCGAGATCGTCGGACCGGTCGTCGACCTGCGCGACGGGTCCGAGCGCGAGTTCGAGATGCCTACCCACTGCCCGGAGTGTGGCACCGAGCTGCGACCGGAGAAAGACGGCGACGCCGACATCCGCTGTCCCAACGCGCGATCGTGCCCGGCCCAGCTGAGAGAGCGGTTGTTCCACCTGGCCGGCCGGTCGGCGCTGGATATCGAGGTGCTGGGCTATCGCAGCGCGCAGGCCCTACTCGATGCCGGACTGATCACCGACGAGGGCGATCTGTTCGACCTGACCGAGGAGAAGCTCGCCGGTGTCTCGTTCTTCACGACCAAGGACGGTCGGCTGTCGGCCAACGGCACCAAGTTGCTCGGCAATCTCGAGCAGGCCAAGCACAAGCCGCTCGACCGCTTCCTGATCGCCCTGTCGATCCGCCACGTCGGACCGGGAGTGGCCCCGGACCTCGCGGCGGCCTTCGGCGACATCGAGGCGATCGCCTCGGCGGCTCCTGAGCGCCTCGCCGAGGTGGAGGGTCTGGGTCCGACGCTGGTCAACGCCATCACCGACTGGTTCGCCGAACCGTGGCATCGCGAGATCGTGGCGAAGTGGAAGGCCGCGGGCGTCGCCATGCGCGATGAGCCGAAACAAGCCAAGGACCAGACGCTGGACGGACTGTCCGTCGTGGTCACCGGCTCGCTGGAGGGCTTCACCCGCGACAGCGCGGCCGAGGCGATCACGTCGCGTGGCGGCAAGGTCTCGGGCTCGGTGTCGAAGAAGACCTCGTTCGTCGTCGTGGGGGAGTCGCCGGGCGCCAAGTTCGACAAGGCGGTCGATCTTCAGGTGCCGATCCTGCATGGGGCGCAGGCATTCGGCGTGCTGCTCGACCAGGGCCCCGAAGCTGCGGGTGCAGTCGCCACGAAGGGCGCCTGAGCCCGCTCGGCCCCTCGCCTCCTCCCCTCCTCGCTCGAGAAAAGTGGGCGCGTACGACAGCGACACGCCGGCCGGACGTGTCGTTTGCGCACACTTTCTGCCTGAGGGGCCGACCCGGAGTCGGTGACCGCCGACCGGGACCGGGTGGCTCGCCGCACGACTACAGTTGCGGAGTGCCGCGCATCTTCTCGAACCTGAACCTGAACGGTTCGACGCCACCGCGGGTGCAGCCCAACGTCGGCGAGTGGGGCCCGGGCAAGGTGCCGAGCACCAAGAAGAAGAAGCGGATGCGGATCTGGGCGAGCTTGGCGCTGTTCGGTGCCATGGTCGCGATCTTCCTGCTCGGTTGGTACGTCTACTACCTGATGACCGGCTCCTGGGGCTTCGGCATCGGGGAGCCCAGGAACTTCCTTCGCTGATCCTGGGGCCCGACGGCAACAGTGCTCTTCCTGCAACGACACGCCCCACGGATTCTGGGGGAGCGGGCCCGCACGCGCGACAACTAAAAGAACCAGCGGCCCAGGTTGAGCGAACCTTCGGCGATCAGCACGAAGCGGGTGACCCGGCCGATCAGGACCATCAGGCCGAACCAGGACGCCTTCATCCTCGTCGCACCCGCGAGCAGCGCGACGGCGTACAGCGGAGGAATGCCAACGGTCGCCGCGAGCAGCACGATCGGCAGGCCCCAGCGCTTGGTCCCGAGTAGCCGCAGCAGCCAGGCCATGGCCGCGTCGAGCTTTCGTCGGAGTGTGCCCTTCGACCGGTCTCGCGATCGATCCCGGCGATGGCGGACGAACCGCGACTGCTTGCCCGCCCGGACGCTGTAGAACAGCGCCAGCTTGCCGATGGTCTGCCCGACACCGACGCCGACCGCGATCGGCAGGGAGCCGATGACGGCGGATACCTGGGACAAGATGACGTACGCCTCGGCGTTGACCGGCGGAAAGATCGCTGACGCGACGCCGTACCCGACCGAGGTCAGGAAGGCGATCAGCGCCGGCCAGACCCCCTCGCTCATCGCCCCTCGCTCATCGCAGACCGGTCATCGCCGGTGGCCCGCCCATGGCCGGAACCTACCCGACGGAGCAGGCGCGAGCGCTCACTTGACCAGCGCGGCCAGGTGGTGCAGACGAGCGATCTCGGAATCCATGAACGCCGGACCACCCAGCCGTCCGATGGCGATCGCGCGGTCGCGGGCCAGAGGGGCGACGACTACCGTGGAGTCGCCCCACCCGGGCAGCCAGCCGTGCTCCAGATCGATCCGGTGGGTGTGGTCGAAGGGGGCCAGCCGGTCGATCAGGGTGGCGCTCAGATCTGGAGCGAGCGTTGTGGCACGCGAGATCCGAGGGGTCTGCCCGGCGAGATCGAGCAGCGTCGCCCAGTGGGAGCGGAACACCACCGGGCACAGCCCGACCAAGGTCTCGGCGGCGTGCGCCGGATCGGTGGTCATCCGTTCCAACGCCTCCAGGTCGGACTGAAGTCCGCCTCCCTCGGGATAGCGGGAGATCCACTGCACCTGGACGCCCTCGAGCGCGTTGCAGGCGACCACCAGGGTCTCGGGGAGATGGCCGTGCGGGAGATCCACGATGAAGTCGTCGACGACCTCGCCGGCCCCCTTGTCGACGATCTCGACGGCGTTGATGTCCGCGCCCACACCGCCCAGTGCCGTCGCGACTCTGCCGAGGGAGCCGGGACGGTCCGGAAGGAGGACACGCATCAAGAACACGTCGACCATCTTCGCTTACGCGCCGTGACCGCCGTGTTGCGGGCAGATGACGCAACTCAGGTGATGAGACTCCACGAGCCTCTGCTCGTCGAGGGTGAAAGCCTTGTCCGGTGCCTCGCTTCGAACCGTTCCGTGCCCTTCGCTATGCCACCGACGACCTGGCTTCGGTGATCGCCCCGCCGTACGACGTGTTGTCCGATGCCGACGTCGACGCACTGCGGCGGCGCTCGGCGGAGAACATCACCTATGTCGACGTCCCGCGCGGCACCGAGGATCGATACGAGCGCGCAGCCGCGACGCTGGCCCGGTGGTGCGAGCGTGGCGTCCTGGTCGCCGACCCCGAGCCCGGTCTGACGATCTACCGGTTGCGGTTCACCGACGACACCGGGAGGGATCGCGACATCGCCGGCGTCCTCGGCGGCCTGGAGGTGCTCGATCCCGGCGCCGCCTCGACGTCGGGCGCCACGCGCGTGCTGCCGCACGAAAGGACCACACCGAAGGCCTCCACCGACCGACTCGACCTGACCCGGGCGACCGGGACCAACCTGTCACCGGTCTGGGGACTGTCCATGGCCGGCGGGCTGACCGCACTCCTGCGCGAGCCCGGAGAGCTCGTCGGTCGGGTCACCGAACAGGGCGTGACCCACGTGGTAGAGCGCGTGACGAATCCGGAACGGATCCGCGCCATCCAGTCTGTGCTGGCCGGCGACGACGTCCTGATCGCCGACGGACACCATCGCTACGCAGTCGCGCGGACCTACCGCGACGAGGTGCGCGCGTTGAGTGGACGCAGCGACACGCCGGCGGAGGAGACCCTCACGTTCGTCAACGAGCTCACCGTCGACCAGTTGAGCATCGCCGCGATCCATCGGTTGTACTCCGGCATCACCGCCGAGGCGCTGAGCGAGGCGTTGCGGACTCGCTTCGACCTGGCAGCCGCGCCGGCACCGACTCCGGACACACTCCGAGCGATGGAGCGGGACCGATACCTGGTCCTGCACACCGCTACCGGCACGTGGACGATGACCCCCCAGCCGGGAGCGTTCGACGACGTACGCTCCCTCGACGGTGCCTGGCTGGAGGCCACCCTGGGCGACTCGTCAGCGGAGGTGACCTATCAGCACGGGCTGGACCAGGCGCTGGCCGTTGTGGCCGACGGGCGCGCGAGTGCCGCGGTCCTGATCCGCCCCGTGGCCCTCGACGAGATCGAACGAACCGCCCGAGAGGGGTTGCTGATGCCCCCCAAGTCGACCTTCTTCACCCCGAAGCTCAAGACCGGCCTGGTCCTGCGCCCGTTGGCCTGATTCGGCGGCGGGGAGGGCGATCGGAGCAGCACTAAGATGAGCGGGCGGTGCCCGCGGGCGCCGCTCCATCGCCCCAGCCCTCCAACCCGTAAGGACTGCACCCACGTGGCGCTCACCCCTGACGACGTCGCAGCCCTGGCCCGGCTGGCCCGGATCGAGCTCACCAGCGACGAGCTCGCCCATCTCGCCCCGCAGCTCGACGTCATCCTCGAATCCGTCGCACGGGTCGCGGACGTGGCGGCCGACGACATCCCGACGACATCTCACGCTCTGCCGCTGACCAACGTGTTCCGGCCCGACGTCGTACGCCCGTCGCTGCCACGCGAGGACGTGCTGGCCGGAGCGCCCGCTGCGGAGCAGGACCGGTTCCGGGTGCCCCGGATCCTCGAGGAGGAAGCATGAG
>JBBSQJ010000033.1:0-25325 GCA_038257965.1 Propionibacteriales bacterium | reverse complement strand
TGAGTGGGCCTCCGCAGGAGCACGAGGAGTGAGTTGCCTCGGCAGGAGGACGAGGAGTGAGCCTCCGCAGGAGCACGAGGAGTGAGTGAGCCTCCGCAGGACCACCTCGGATGAGACTGGCCGACGCGCTTCCGGACTTTCCTTGGGACACCCTGGCCGCGGCGAAAGCCGTGGCCACCTCCCATTCCGGCGGCTTGGTCGACCTCTCGGTGGGCACGCCGGTCGACCCGACGCCGCAGATCGGCATCGATGCGCTGGTCCGGACAGCGAACAGCCCGGGCTATCCACTGACCTCGGGTACCGTCGACCTCCGCGAGGCGATGGCCCGCTACCTGACGGTTCGTTGGGGTGCGGTCGGTCTCGAGCCGGACCACACACTGCCGAGTGTCGGCAGCAAGGAACTGGTCGCCTGGCTGCCGACTCTGCTCGGGCTGGGACCGGGGGATGTGGTGGTCTTCCCCTCCTGCGCGTACCCGACGTACGAGGTGGGAGCGCGGATCGCCGGTTGCACACCGGTGCCGTGCGACGACCTGGAATCGCTGGGGGACGTGCGGCCGGCACTGGTCTGGCTGAACTCTCCGTCGAACCCGACCGGCCAGATCCTGTCCGCGGAGGAACTGGCCCGTCGCGTGGCCTGGGCACGGGGACGAGACGCGCTGGTTGCCTCCGACGAGTGCTACGCGGAGTTCGGCTGGGATGCCCGACCGGTGTCGGTGCTGCATCCCGTGGTCAACGGCGGCAGCCACGAGCACCTACTGGCCGTCCACTCGCTGTCCAAGCGGTCGAACCTGGCGGGTTACCGGGCTGGCTTCGTGGCTGGCGATCCGCAGGTGGTGGCCGACCTGCTCGCCGTCCGAAGGCACCTGGGAATGATCATGCCCCGACCGGTGCAGGAGGCGATGGCGGCGCTGCTCGGCGACCACGAGCACGTCGAGGTCCAGCGCGAACGGTACCTGGGCCGACGTGCCCTGCTGCGGCCGGCTCTGGAGTCGGCCGGATTCCGGGTCGAACACTCCGAGGGGTCGCTATACCTCTGGGCGACTCGCGACGAGACCGGCCGGGACTCCGTGGACTTCCTCGCCTCCCGCGGCATCCTGGCCGCCCCGGGCGACTTCTACGGTGAGGCGGCGGCCTCGTACGTGAGGGTCGCACTCACCGCCACCGACGAGCGGATCTCCGCCGCCGCGGCGCGGCTCACTCCCTGAGAAAGTGGGCATGTCTGACATATTTGTCCGGCGTGTCGCTGCGACAAGCGCCCAGTTTCCCGGAGTTGTTCGGGCTATTACCGGACGGTGATCTGGACTTCGGACTTTCGCACCGGATCGTCGGCGCCCACCCACGCGGGCAGCCTGACGGCGTCGGTGCGCCACTGCCGATCGGCGACGATCACCTCCACCGTCCCGTAGGTCCTCGAGTTGGCGACCGCGAAGCTTCCGTAGGCCCAGGCGTGCTCGACGCTGTCCGCCCGGACGGTGATGACCTTGTCCGAGCGCGTGACCTCGAGCTCGCCGAACGTCTTGGTCAGCGCCCTGACCAGACTCACCGGCTTACCCGGGCTGTCCTCACGTTCGAGGCAGGTGAATCCACCCGGGGAGCGGCCGGTGAGCGCGCTCGCGATGTTTCGCGCATCAGCCTCGTGATCGCGGTAAGCGTCGGGATAGGCACTGCGCTGGACGGCCTGGGCGACCTCGGTGATGTCTCGTCTGGTCCAGTTCTCGACTCGGACGAGTGCGTTGTAGAACTCGGTCGTCGCGTGGTAGGGATCCATCAGTTGCTTCTCGGTGCCCCATCCCTGTGATGGCCGTTGCTGGAAGAGTCCGACCGAGTCACGGTCCCCGTAATCCAGATTGCGGATGCCCGTTTCCTGATAGGCCGTCGTCAGCGCGACCGTCGCAGCCCGGGGTGGAAGGTCGCGCTTCACCGACAGCCCGACCATGATCGAGGCATAGTGGGCTTGATCCAGGCTCAACGTCGTCGAGTTGCCGTTGGCGGTGGCCACGCAACGCTGCTGGCCGGGCGTAGGCGGCGCGACCCCGCGACCTCGCAAGACACCGTATACGGCGACGACCGCGATCCCGGCAAGCACGAGTGCGGTGACGAGCAGGCCGACCGATCGCGCAGTGCGATTCGCCGCAGCCACGCCCTAGTTCGAGTGCAGAGCGACGTTCAGCTCGACACCCTTGCCGCGGCGTCGCCGGACCTCGATGGTCCCGGTCACCGAGTTGCGGATGAACAGCAGATCGTTCTCGCCCGACAGCTCCAGGGCCTTGACCACAGACCCGCCCGGCAGCGTCACCTTGGTTCCGGCCGTGACGTACAGGCCGGCCTCGACGACACAGTCGTCCCCGAGAGCGATACCGATGCCGGCGTTGGCTCCGAGCAGGCACCGCTGGCCGATGGAGATGACCTGCTTGCCGCCACCGGACAGGGTGCCCATGATCGAGGCGCCGCCGCCGACGTCGGAATCCCCGCCGACCACGACACCTGCAGAGATACGGCCCTCGACCATCGACGTACCCAGCGTCCCGGCGTTGTAGTTCACGAAGCCCTCGTGCATGACTGTCGTGCCCGAGGCCAGATGCGCGCCCAGCCGGACGCGGTCGGCGTCGGCGATCCGGACCCCCGAGGGAACGACGTAGTCGACCCTCCTCGGGAACTTGTCGACTCCGTAGACCGTGACCTGACCCCGCGCGCCACGGAGCCGACTTCGGACCGTCTCGAAGCCGTCGACCGAGCACGGCCCGGCGGACGTCCAGACGACGTTCGGCAGGGCACCGAAGATCCCGTCGAGATTGATCGTGCGCGGCTGGACCAGACGGTGGCTCAACAGGTGGAGGCGGAGATAGGCGTCGGCTGTGGTGGCCGGTGGGGTGTCGAGGTCGATGACGACCCGAATCAGTTCGATGCTGACCTGACGCAGCGGATCCTCGCCGACCGACTCGGCCAGCTCTGTCGGCGGCTCGCCCGGATCGGTGTCCAGGGATGGGCAGGGGAAGTACGCGTCCAGCACCTGACCGGTGGCGTGGATCGAAGCGAGTCCCCAGCCGCAGGCGGAGCGTGACGCGCCCGAATCGGGAGCGGATCGTGGAGCGTTCGAGTGGGGAGCGGATCGTGGAGGGTTGGACTGCGTCGATTCGGGCGCGTCGGACATGGCCCAAACCTTAGTGGGGCGACGAATGCCTGACCAGCGCTCCGCGCCGCACCGCGCCGGGGACAGGTTCGCGCCCCGATCGGTCAGACGTGACGGTTTTCGCACGCTCGACCCGCAATCCATTCGTTCCTGGGCCCGTTCCGTGGTCCGAGCGTGCCGAAACCGACAATCCGACTTACAGAGTCCGATCTCGTAGGGTGAGCCCATGTCTCTCGATCTAGAGGGTGACCTCGTCACGTTGCTCCAAACGCTCGTGGATCTCGAGTCGGTCAGCGGAAACGAGCGGGCCATCGCCGATGCCGTGCAGGAGTCACTGAACGGCTACGACCACCTGGACGTCCAGCGGGACGCGGATCTCGTGATGGCGCGGACGCAGCTGGATCGGGCCGAACGGATCGTGATCGCCGGGCACCTCGACACCGTCCCGATCGCCGACAACGTGCCGTCCTGGACGACCGGCGAGGGGGACGACCTGTTGATCTGGGGTCGCGGCAGCTGTGACATGAAGGGCGGCATCGCGGTCCAGCTCGCCGCGGCGGCTCGGTTGAGTGAGCCCAACCGGGACATCACCTGGCTTTTCTACGACAACGAGGAGGTTGCCGAGGAGTACAACGGACTGGCCCGGATCGCGCGAACCCATCCGGACTGGCTGAGCGGATCGTTCGCGGTGCTCGGTGAGCCGTCGAACGCAGGCATCGAGGGTGGCTGTCAGGGCACGCTTCGGGTGGCAGTCGCGCTCACCGGCGTCGCGGCACACTCGGCGCGGTCCTGGATGGGGAGCAACGCCATCCATGAAGCGGCGCCACTGATCAACCGCCTCGCGACGTACGAGCCGCGCAAGATCGTGGTCGACGGACTCACGTATCGGGAGGGGCTGAACGCGGTCCAGATCAGCGGCGGGATCGCCGGCAACGTGATTCCGGACCGGTGCACGCTGGAGATCAACTACCGGTTCGCACCCGACAAGAGCGTCGACGAGGCGATTGCCTACCTCCGCGACGGGGTCCTCGCCGGTTTCGAGCTCGAGGTGCTGGACGCGGCCGCCGGCGCTCGACCGGGTCTGGACTCGCCGGCCGCGGCGGCCTTCGTCGAAGCGGTGGGTGCCGAACCGAGCGCGAAGTTCGGCTGGACCGACGTGGCCCGGTTCACCGCCATGGACGTGCCGGCGGTGAACTTCGGACCGGGGGATCCGAGCAAGGCCCACGCCGATGACGAGTTCTGCCCGGCGCGCGAGCTGATCACCTGCTATGAAGCACTTGTGCGCTGGCTGAGCTGACCGGCCGTACTGTGACCAGGTGAGTAAGCACCCACCGCGAGACCGGCGGCGCGCCGGCGCCGTGCTACACACCCCAGAAGTCGGCCAGCCGACCACCGATCAACGGCTGCTCGACAGCCGCGGCCCGACCGACTGGGTGCACACCGACCCCTGGCGGGTGCTGCGGATCCAGTCGGAGTTCGTCGAGGGGTTCAGCACGCTCAGCGAGCTCGGACCGGCGGTGGCGTTCTTCGGATCGGCGAGGGTGAGACCTGGCCACCACTGGTATCGGGCCGCCGAGCTGTTGGCCGCGGCGATCAGCAGGGCAGGCCTCGCAGTGATCACCGGAGGTGGCCCGGGGATGATGGAAGCGGCCAACAAGGGCGCGGCCGACGCCGGTGGGATTTCCGTCGGGCTGGGCATCGAACTGCCGTTCGAGAGTGGCCTCAACGCCTACGTCAACCTCGGCATCAACTTCCGCTACTTCTTCGCCCGCAAGACGATGTTCGTGAAGTACGCCCAAGGCTTCGTCGTGCTCCCGGGCGGCTTCGGAACTCTGGACGAGCTCTTCGAGGCGCTGACGCTGGTCCAGGCGAAGAAGGTCACGTCCTTCCCCGTGGTGCTGTACGACAGCGCGTACTGGACCGGCATGCTGTCGTGGCTGCGCGGGACCGTGCTGGCCGAAGGCTTCATCGCCGAGTCCGACCTGCACGACCTGATCGTCAGCGACGATCCGGACGAGGTCGTCTCGATCATGCAACGGATGAGTTGTTGACCCGGGTCGCGGTGTCGGTGGGCGGCGCGGAGCCGGAGTCCGTCTGGCGCAACCGCCTAGATTGACTCCATGGAGTGGTTCATCGCCGTGGTGATCGTCGCCGCGCTGGGGGCGGCTGCCATCGCCGCGGCAGGAGGACTGGGTGGAATGGCCAAGGAACCGGTGCCTGACGTGTATCGACAAGATCTCCCAACCGAACGGCCGATCTCCGCGGCCGACATCGACGGTCTGCGATTCGGCACGGCGCTGCGGGGTTACGCCATGGGTCAGGTCGACGACGTCCTCGAGCGGCTGGCGCGCGAGATCAGCGATCGTGACGAGCTGATCACTCAGCTCCGCGCCGGGCAACAGCCGGCCACCGCACAGCCCGAGCCGCATCCGGATCCGCTCGCCTGCGTCGGTGTCTGGCCCCACTCGGGGCCGGAACCGGACACAGCCGACGGGTCGGACCGGCCCACGACGGACCTGCGGTGACGCTCAGGCTGACCGCGTCGGCGATCGTGCTCGCCGATCCGGCTCGGGTGTGGGATGAGCTGACCGACTGGGCCGGACAGCGACGATGGATCCCGCTCACCACGGTGCGGGTGTCGGGACGCTCCACCGGAATCGGAGTCCGCGCCGACGCGCTCTCGGGGTTCTGGCTCGGTCGATGGCCGATCGGACTGCTGGACCGCTTCGTCGTCACGGACTGGACCGTGCCCGGCGAGCAGGCCGGACGGTTGGAGGTGCTGCATCTGGGCCCGTACTTCACCGGTCCGGGCGCGTTCACGGTGACCGCCGTCTCGGCGGGCGCGCGTGTCGACTGCATCGAGTTGTTCGAACTCCCGGGCGGGCGGCTGACCGAGACCCCTGCCAGGCTGTTGCTTCCGTTGATGTCCGGCGGGTTCGCGCACAGCCTCCGGCGACTCGCCGGGATCTGCGAGAAGTAGCCTGTCACCCCTGATCTCTTGAGTTTCGCGCCGCCCAGCACGCGCCTGGCTGCGCTCTCCTCGATCAAGATGCGACCCGGAGTCGCTCAGATCCGTCGGTTGGCGAGCACCGGAATGGCCGCCCGGGCGGCTTCGATCTTCTCCAGGTCGAGGTCGACGACGAGCACCCCGGGTTCGGCGCCGAGCTCACCGATCACCTCGCCGGTGGGCGAGACCGCCAGGCTGTGACCGATGCCGGTCGGCGCGGCCGGGTTGGCGGAGACCCCGGCGGCGACGGGATCGGCCTGACCGGCCGCGATGACGTACGTGGTGGTGTCGAGGGCCCGCGCCCGGACCAGCAGCCGCCACTGGTCGAGCTTGCCGGGTCCCGACCCCCAGGACGCCGGCAGCACGATCACCTGCGCGCCGCGGTCAGCCAGCGCGCTGAACAGGTTGGGGAAGCGGACGTCGTAGCAGGTGGCGAAACCGACTCGTCCGCCGGCGACCTGTCGAACCAGCGGTTCGTCACCGGGCGCGACCGTGTCGGACTCGGCAAAGCCAAAGGCGTCGAACAGGTGGATCTTGTCGTAGCGTGCCTCGACACCGGGCCCGACGACGTACAAGGTGTTCCGCACCCGCCCGTCCGGTGCGGGGGTGAACATGCCCACCACGACGACGACCTCGTACTCGTGCGCGGCAGCGGCGACTCCCGCCGCCCACGGGCCGTCCAGCGGCTCCGCGACGTCGGCCAGCGAGCGTCCGAAGCAACGCATCGTGGCCTCCGGAAACACCACCAGTTCGGCGCCCTGTCCGGCTGCCTCCCCGGTGCGTTCGGCGACCGTCGCCAGGTTGGCCGCCGGATCGGCGGAACTGAGCATCTGAACCAGGGCGATCCGCATCGACTGAACCTCAGGACCCTTCGAAGGTGGGCCGTTGCTTGGCGAGGAACGCGGCGACGGCTCGTCGATGGTCGGTCGAGGCGCCGGTCCGCGCCATCATTTCGGCCTCGAACGCCAGCGACTCCTCCAACGGGTGCGTGGCCCCGTAGCCGACCGACCGTCGCATGGCGGCGTAGGCCAGAGTCGGCCCGGCGGCGAGCGCGGTGGCTACCTCCTCGACTCGTCCGGCAAACTCCTCGTCGGACACGACCTCGGACGCGATTCCCAGTCGCAGCGCCTCCTCGGCGTCGATGGTGCGTGGATTGAACAGGAGATCCATCGCGCGAGTGGGCCCGACGAGGCGCGGCAGCGTCCAAGAGCAGCCGGTGTCGCACGACAGCGCGATGCCGGCGAACGCCAGATTGAATCCGGCCGACGAGGCGACGATCCGTACGTCGGCCAGGAAGGCCAGGGACGCCCCGGCTCCCGCCGCCACGCCGTTCACGGCGGCGATGACAGGTTTGTCCATGCCGTGCAGGGCCAGCGCCATCAGGTTGTAGTGATCGCGGACCGTCGCCCACATCTCCTCGGGCGAGCGGGTCTGCAGACTCTGGACGTGCTCCTTGAGGTCCTGGCCAACGCTGAATGCTCGGCCCGTACCGGTCAGCACGAGACACCGGACGCCGGGATCTTCGCCGGCGGCGGCCAGCGCCGCCAGCAGCCCCGTCTTGGTGGCGAGGTCGATGGCGTTCATCGCCTCCGGCCGGGCGAACGTGATCGTCGCGACACCGTCGGCGACGTGGCTGAGTACGGCGGGCCCCGTCATGGAAGCGACTGTATCGCCGGTCTGGCTGCCATCGACGGGCCAGGTCGACACGCCGAGACCCGCCTGTGCCGTCACTCCACGCGTACGGAATGATTGACGCAGCAACTGCGACCCTCGGCGGCCGGGTGGCACTGGTCGGAGTTGGTACACGCCGAGTCGATACACGAAGAAGGGTGCACGATGGCTGCGATGAAGCCTCGGACCGGAGACGGCCCGATGGAGGTCACCAAGGAAGGCCGAGGGATCGTGATGCGCGTGCCGCTCGAAGGCGGGGGTCGGCTGGTCGTCGAGCTCAACGCCACCGAGGCGGCTGAGTTGGCCGGTGCGCTGAAGGAGGTCGTAGGCTGAGGTCGGAGAACTCCATCACCTGACTCGTCGAACTGGCCTCGCGGCACCACGCGAGGCTCTTCTCTTGCACGAAGGGTTTCCCGGATGGCTGAGCTGCATCCCAGTTGCCGTGCGGTGGACGCGGCGCTGGCCGAGGCCGGAGTTCCCGGACGGGTGCGGTTGCTGCCCGACGCCGTTCCCACGGCCCAGGCCGCGGCAGAGCAACTCGGCTGCGACGTCGGCGCGATCGCCAACTCCCTGATCTTCGCCACGGTGACGGGTGAGCCGGTGCTGATCATGACCAGCGGCGCGCACCGGGTGGACACGGTCCAGGTCGGAGAGGTGCTCGGAGTCACGATCGGGCGGGCTGGAGCGGACTTCGTCCGGAAGGCCACCGGTCAGCCGATCGGTGGCGTCGCGCCGCTCGCCCACCCCAGACCGATCCGCACGCTCGTCGACCGGGATCTGGCCGCGTACGAGACGCTATGGGCGGCGGGCGGCATCCCGCACGCGGTGTTTCCGGTCTGCTTCGACGATCTCGTCATGATCACTGCCGGCACCGTCTGCCAGGTCGCGGCCGATTCCTGAGCCGACCGCCCGCCGGACATCCGCCGGTCCTGCCCTGTCCCCGGAACCGGTCCGGACTCGAAAAGTGTGCGCGTGTGACAGCTTCCACCGGCGTGTCGATGTCAGGAGAGCCCACTTTCGTCGGTGTGATCGTCCGGGGTGACGGGGCCTGGGACGTGGCGAGCAGCGGTCAGGGCATCGATCACCTCGGCATCGCTGAGCTGGTCGAAGGTGCGGTACCACAGGCTGACCGCGCTGAACCCGTGCGGGGTGAGCGGGCAGACCACCAGGTCCGCCGCATCCTCCAGGAGCGCGACGGCCTGGGCGCTGCCGACCGGGGCGGCCATGACGATCTCGGGTGGGTGCAGGGCCCGCGCCGCGGCGACGGCCGCGAGGGCCGTCATTCCGGTGGCGAGGCCGTCGTCGACCAGCACGATCGAGCGCCCGTCGGGAGTCAGCGGCGCGGCGCCGTAGCGTGCTGACTTCTCGGTCAGGATCTCCTCCTCGCGCCGCTTCACCCGTTCGAAGGACTCGTCATCGACCCCCGCTTCCTCGATCACCTGATCATGACGTACGAGGACCGGGGTCCGGCCGATCTGGGCCAGCGCGCCCATGGCCAATTCCGGTCGGCCCGGCACCCCCAGCTTGCGGACGAGCATCAGTCCGAGCGGCGCCGCGAGCCGCCGAGCCACCGGCACAGCGACCGGCACTCCGCCGCGAGGCAAGGCCAGCACGATCGCCGGTCGGGTACCGCAGGCCAGCAGCACCGCGTCGGCGAGCACCTCGCCGGCCTCCGCCCGATCCCGGTACGGATCGCGCCGACCCATCCGGACTCCTCTGCGTTTCGCCGCCGGTCGTGCGCCTAGGACGCGTGGACCTCGACGGCGGTCTGGTAGACGCCGACGGTCTCGGCGGCGATCTTGGCCCAGTCGAACTCGGCGATGCAACGCTCGCGCCCGGCCAGGCCGAAGGCCCGGGCCCTGGCCGGCTCGGCGGTCAGCGAGTTGATCTTCGCGGCCAGGTCTGCCTCGAACGCTGCGACGAAGGCGGGGTCGCCGGCCTGAGCGGCATCGTATGGGACCAGATAGCCCGTCTCGCCGTCGACGACGACCTCCGGAATGCCTCCTACGGCTGAGGCGACGACGGCGGTCTCGCACGCCATCGCCTCGAGGTTGACGATGCCAAGTGGCTCGTAGACCGACGGACAGGCGAACACCGTCGCATGCGACAACACCTGGCGCACCTGGGCTCGCGGCAGCATCTGCTCGATCCAGATCACGTTGCCGCGGCTGGACTGCAGATGGGCGAACGCGTCACCGATCTGCTGGGCGATCTCCGGTGTGTCCGGCGCTCCGGCCAGCAGCACGAGCTGGGTTCCCGCGTCGAGCTGCTCTGCTGCCCGGACCAGGTGGATGAGACCCTTCTGTCGGGTGATCCGACCGACGAAGACGACCGACGGCGCGTCCAGGTCGATCCCGAGATCGCTCATGTACTCGGTGCCCGGATCCGGTCTGAACTCGCTGGTGTCGATCCCGTTGCGGACGACATGCACCTTCGCGGGATCGAGATTGCCGTACGAGGCCAGGGTGTCGGTCCGCATGCCGGCGCTCACCGCGATCACCGCATCGGCACCCTCGAACGCGGTCCGTTCCGCCCACGACGAGAGGTTGTAACCACCGCCGAGCTGCTCGGCCTTCCACGGCCGGTGTGGTTCGAGGGAGTGCGCGCTGACCACGTGCGGGATGTCGTGCAGCAGACCGGAGAGGTGTCCGGCGAGATTGGCGTACCACGTGTGGGAGTGGACCAGCGCCACGTCGTCGGGCACTGCGGCGGTCATCGACAGGTCGGCACCGAAGACGCGCAGCGCGGGGTTCGCGCCCGGTGGAAAGGTCTCGGCGTGCGCGGTCGCGCCTTCGCGGGGTTCGCCCATGCACTGCACGTCGACGTCGATCAGCTTGCGGAGCTGCGGGACCAGTTGGGCGACGTGCACCCCGGCACCGCCGTAGATCGTCGGCGGGTACTCACGGGTGAGCAGCGAGATCTTCAGCCGCGAGCCGGCCGAGACGTCGGAGCTGCGGGCGTCGGGATCGGGGGACTCGGCTTCGCTGCCTGGTTGCGCCATGAGACCGATCGTGTCACAGTGCCGCACCTGGTCGGAAGGTGCTGGGCACTCCAACGAGTGGTGCGTCTCCCGAACAACACCGCCGTCAAGTCCTTCCCGGCGTGGTGGTCCCGCACTGGTCAGGCATAGCTGGCAACCGGCGGAGACACGCACCGCCGATGGTCATCGCTCGCCACGCTCCCGCGCCCCTTAGCTGCCCGGTCCCTTGGCCACCGGGGCCGGTGGCAGGCTGGGGACACCGGCGTCGGCGAGGGCCGGTCGGATCCGGACAGACCCCCCCTTGTCACCCGCCGAGCCGACGGCCTAGGTTTTGGGTCGTGGCGTCGCGTCCGAAGGTCCTCGCAATTGTCCTTGCCGGTGGGGAAGGCAAACGGCTGATGCCGCTGACCGCGGACCGGGCCAAGCCGGCCGTTCTGTTCGGGGGGACGTACCGGCTGATCGACTTCGTCCTGTCCAATCTCGCCAACGGCGGATTGCGGCAGATCGCGGTGCTCACCCAGTACAAGTCGCACTCCCTCGACAGGCACATCTCACTGACCTGGCGCATGTCGACGATGCTCGGCAACTACGTGACCCCGGTGCCGGCTCAGCAGCGGCTGGGCCCACGCTGGTACCAGGGCAGCGCCGATGCGATCTTCCAGTCGTTGAACCTGATCAACGACGAGATGCCCGACCACATCGTCGTCTTCGGTGCGGACAACATCTATCGGATGGATGTCTCGCAGATGGTCGACGCGCACATCGACGGAGGTCTGAGCGCCACCGTGGCCGGCATCCGGGTGCCGCGCAGTCAGGCCACCGAGTTCGGCGTGATCGACGCGGGCGTGGACAACAAGATCAAGGACTTCCTCGAGAAGCCGGCCGACCCGCCCGGGCTGCCCGACGATCCCGAGACCAGCTTCGCGTCCATGGGCAACTACATCTTCTCCACCGACGCCCTGATCGACGCGTTGCACAGCGACGCCGAGGACGGGGACTCCCGACACGACATGGGCGGCAACATCATCCCGGCGTTCGTGTCCCAGGGCGAGGCACAGGTGTACGACTTCACCCGGAACGAGGTTCCTGGATCGACGGGTCGGGAGCAGGCCTACTGGCGCGATGTCGGGACGATCGACGCGTTCCACGATGCGCACATGGATCTCGTGTCAGTCGACCCGGTGTTCAACCTGTACAACAACGACTGGCCGATCTGGACGTTCCCGGTGCAGATGCCGGGTCCCAAGTTCACGCTGCGAGGGCTCGCGCTGGACTCGATCGTCAGCTCGGGCTGCATCATCTCCGGTGGGGCGATCGAGCGGTCGGTGCTGTCGCCGAACGTCCGCGTCCACGAAGGGGCGCGGGTGGACAACTCGGTGCTGTTCTCCAACGTCGTGGTCAGCGGGAACGCGGTCATCCGTTCCGCCATCCTCGACAAGAACGTCGTGGTGGAGGAGGGAGCCCAGATCGGCGTCGATGCCGAAGCGGACCGGGCCCGTGGCTTCTCGATCTCCGAGGGCGGGATCACCGTCGTCGGCAAGGGTGTGCGCGTCAGGCGCTGATCTTCACGGCGACGAGGAGTCCGTCGCCGACCGGGATGAGGGCGCTGAGGAGTTCCTCGTTCTCCGCGATCGCGGCGTGTGTCTCGCGGATCACCTCGGTGGCGTCGTCGTGGTTGGTTGGGTCGGCGATCCGGTCATGCCACAAGGCGTTGTCGACAGCCAGGATGCCTCCGTCCCGCAGCAATCGCAGGCCCTGCTCGACATAGTCCGCGTACTCGACCTTGTCGGCGTCGACGAACACGAGATCGTATGCACCGTCGCGCAGCCGCGGAAGCACACTCAGGGCTGCGCCGCTGATCAGGCGGAAGCGCTGGGTCGGGATGCCGACCTGGAGGAACGCCCTGCGGGCGATCTGCTGGTGCTCGGGCTCGATGTCCACCGAGGTGAGGATCCCGTCCGGCTGCATCCCCGCGAACAGCGCCAGGCCGGAGACGCCCGTCCCGGTGCCGATCTCGACGACGGCCCTGGCCGCGACCGTTCGCGCCAGCACGGTCAGCAAGGCGGCGCTGCCGCGCCCCAGAGGTGTCACACCCAGGTCGACCGCACTCTCGCGGGCGGAGGTCGCTGCGTCGGACTCTGGACGGAAGCTCTCCGCGTAGGCCCAGGATGCGGCCTTGGGAGCGGACTTGGCGGCGGTGGTGCTGGCCGGAGGATTCACGGCCGTCAGCCTACTGGGTGCGATCGGGGTGGCGGCGCGGAACTCATCCGCCAGGCGTTGCCGGCCACGCCCCGGGCCCCGATTCGCGACGGCACCGATCGCGGCCCGCCCTCTCAGGACGGTCGGGGTCGCGAGCGACCGGGGTCGGAGGCGAGAAGGCCGGCCGCCTCGAGCACCCTGCGCAGCTCGGCGACCTGGTCGTCGTCGGCCTGGACGTACGGCGAACGGACGGCACGATTCGCCAGCACGCCGAGCAGCTCCAGTGCGGCCTTCGACATGATCGCTCCCTGTGACGTCGGCGGCATGATCGCGGCCACGACCGGAATGAGTTCGGAGTTGATCCGCCGGGCGCTCGCGAGGTCGCCGGAGTCGACGGCCGCCACCATGTCTGCGTAGGCGCGACCTGCCACGTGGGCGACCACCGAAACGACGCCGGCCGCGCCACAGGCCAGCCAGGGCAGGTTGAGTCCGTCGTCGCCGGAGTAGAGCGCCAGTCCCGTCTCGGCCATCACTCGGCAACCGCCGGGCAGATCGCCCACCGCGTCCTTGACGGCGACGATCCGCTCGTCGGCGGCAATCCGCCGGTAGGTCTCCAGCCCGATCCTGACTCCGGTGCGGCCCGGAATGTCGTACAGCATCACCGGCGTCGATCCGCCTGCCTCGGTGACACTCAGAAAGTGCTTGACGAGCCCGGCCTGCGGCGGCTTGTTGTAGTAGGGCGACACCAGGAGCAGACCGTGCGCGCCCTCGGTGGCTGCTTGGCGCGCCAGCCGCGCGGACGCCTGGGTGTCGTTGTTTCCGACGCCGGCGACCACCGAGGCACGGTCACCGACCGCCTCGAGGACGGCGGTCAGCAACCGGCCGTCCTCGGCGGCGTTCGTGGTCGGGGACTCGCCGGTGGTGCCGCTGACGACGAGACCGTCGTTGCCGTTGTCGACGAGGTACGCCGCCACCTTCTGGGCCGTCCCGAGATCCAGGTCGCCGCTCGGCGTGAATGGGGTGATCATGGCCGTCAGCACCCGGCCGAAGGGTGCCTGTGCGCTGGCGAGCGGTGAGGTCATGGACAGACGCTACCGCCCCGATGACTCGATCCAGGAACTGTGAAACACCCTGGCCAGGAACCTCGGCACGATGCCGAACGTTTTTTCGTCGAGGGCTGGTTTGGACGAGAGGTCTCACAGTTGGCTGCCAGGTTTCACTCAGCAGATTGCCAGCCCGATCCGGCAAAATGATGAGTCCGCCCATCCGGGACCCGGACGAAGACAGGAGGTGGGGATCGCCATGTGGCCCGCTCCCGACCCCCAGACCTGGCAGCCTCCGACCGCTTCTGCCGCGGCAGCCCGGCAGGCGCCCAGCGTCGACGACTGGACCCCGCCCACGTGGGAGGAAGTCGTCCGCGACCACGGTGCTCGTGTCTATCGACTGGCCTACCGGCTGACCGGCAACTCCCACGACGCCGAGGACCTCACGCAGGACGTCTTCATCCGCGTCTTCAACTCGTTGCACCGCTTTCAGCCGGGCACGTTCGAGGGTTGGTTGCACCGGATCACCACCAATCTGTTCCTCGACACGGCCCGCCGAAAGCAGAAGATTCGCTTCTCGGCCCTCGCCGATGGTTCCGATGAGCGACTGCCGAGCCGTTGGCCCACGCCGTCGGATGAACTCATGGATGCCGGGCTCGACCATGATGTGGCATCGGCCCTCGCCGCTCTCTCACCTGAGTTCCGGGCGGCTGTGGTGTTGTGTGACATCGAGGGTCTGTCGTACGAGGAGATCGCCGCGGTGCTCGATGTGAAGATCGGTACCGTACGCAGCCGCATCCACCGGGGCCGCTCACAATTGCGGGCCGCCCTGGTCCATCGCCGACCGACCGACGAGCACGAGCGCTACTTCGGCGTCGATGTCGAGGCCGGTCGGGAGCCGGCGAGGTCTGGTTGATGCTCGGACGGGGTCATGGCTGACTCGCTACGTCGCTCCCGAGACTGCGATGCTCTGGCCGAGCAACGATCCGCCCTGGTCGACGGAGCGCTGGCCGACGCCGACCGCGAGCGCGTCTTGGCGCACCTGGTCGTGTGTGTGGCGTGCCGTGCGGAGGTAGCCGAGCTGCGCCGGCTCCGCCGACTGCTCAGCGACAATACGGAATCGGACGCGGCACCGTCCCACGATCTCGCCGATCGCCTGGTTGCCATCGCCGGAAGCGATGCACGCGAACCCTTGTTGGCTGCGCCGTTCCGGCACACTGCGGCGAGATCGCTGCGTCGTCGTCGGCACCGTGCCGCGCAGGCGCTGGCCGGCGTCGGTGCGGTCGGAGCGGGCGCTGTGCTCGTGGTGGCGGTCGGACTCTCTGCCGCGCCCCCCCTCGCAGCGACGATCACGGATCCGACGATCGCAGCCCAGGCGGAGTTCGGCGCGCTGTCCGCCCAGCTGCCGCTGGCCGACTCCGTCGGCAGCGTCGTGATGGCTCGCGGTCAGCTGTTGCGCTCGTCCATGACGACGTCTCCGGTTCTGGCGGCAGGCCCGTCGGGCAACGTGAACGAGACCCAGGAGTTGGACTCCGCTGCCGCACTGGCTGTGCTGCGTCGAGCGGCAGCTTCCGGGACGCAGGTGAGCTATCGCGGGTCGCAGGTCTTCCAGGTCCTCAGCGACGGCCAGCTGCTCACCGCCAGGCTCACGGTCCAGACCCAGCTCGGCAAGACCCGGGAGGTCGCCGTCTACGACGCCGGCGGCGGCAAACTGTTGAGCTCGTTCACGACCGCCCGCCAATCGCGCGTCGTCGACTCCGACGAGCTGAGCCTGCTGGCCGAGAACTACCGGCTCGGAGCCAGCCGCGGTGCCGAGGCCGCCGGCCGGCCGGCGACCGTGGTGTCCGCGGTGCGCTGGTCGGGTCAGGTCGCCGCTCGGTGGTGGATCGACGACGATTCGGGTCTGGTGCTGTGGCACGCGACCTACGACACTGCCGGCCGGACCACGGTGTCTGCCGGTTTCACCAGCATCACGATCGGCGAGCCGGCCACAACCGGTCAGGTCTCGGCGGCAGCATCGGTCCCGTTGACGAACACCTCGATGACGCTGTCCAACACCGGCAGACTGACGGATCGGGGTTGGATATGTCCGGAGCAGATCGTGGGATTGACGCTGATCCGACTGCGGGCCGACTCGGCAAAGGACCCGAGCGTGCTCCATCTGGCCTACACCGACGGACTGTCGTCGGTGAGTGTGTTCGAGCAGCACGGCACACTGAGCCATGCCCCGACCGGTACCCGCTGGGACGACGACCTCCACGCCTATGTTCGCGAAGGCGCGGCGAAGGTTGCCACCTGGCAGTCGGGCTCCACGGTCTTCACCGTCGTCACCGGCGGTTCGCACGACCTGCTCGGCTCGACCGTGGAGGCTTTGCCACATGAGGTCACTCCGCCGCGGACTACGATTGAACGCGTCCGCGCGGGCTGGTCCCGCATTCTCGAATCCGTGACGAGTTGAGCTATGGCCGAAGACGGTTCCCGCGCCGACGGGGTCGGCAGCGGGGCGTCCGGTCAGCCGAGACCTGACGAGATCTGGCGGTTGGACCCGGCACGGTCCGACGGGTCGGATCAGGCGTCAGCGGGCAAGCCGACCGCCTGGACAGAGCATCCGCGGGGCGACTCGAGCTATTTCGGTCCCTATGACCGGGATCGGTCGGATTCGGCGCAACCTGGGCTGGACCAGTCGGGTCCGTCGCGGCCCGATCCTCTCGGTGTCGGAGCCTGGGCCGAAGACACGGCACCCCTCGCGTCCACTCGGCCCTCGTTCGCTGCCCACGACTCGTCGAGCTTCCCGACCCCGGGTCGGCCGGCGCCGGTGCCGCCGACGACGTCGGAGGAGGCGGGTTTCGGTTACCCCCCGTCCGGTTTCCCCCCGCCGGGCTCTCCACCACCGAACTATCCACCACCGAACTATCCACCACCGATCTATCCACCACCGGACTATCCACCACTGGGACCGCGGGTCGCTGCGGCGACGGAACGGCGTCGTCCGGTGCGGGTCGCAACGGTGGTCGGGGTGTCCGCGCTCACCGCGCTGTTGATCGGTGGCGCGGCCGGCTACGCCGGATCCAAGCTCGGCGACGGTTCGGCAGAGACGACGACGCCGAGCACATCGGCACCGGTCAGCCGGCGTCCGACGCCGAGCGCCCCGCGAACCTCGACCGCACCGGCGCCGGGCACCCTGGACGCCGTCAAGGTCGCAGCCGCGACGCTGCCGAGTTCGGTGATGATCCGCGTGGGCAGCGGCGGCGAGGGTTCGATCGGATCCGGTTTCGTGCTCGACGACAGCGGACGGATCATGACGAACAACCACGTCGTGGCCGACGCCGCGGACGGTGCCCGACTACGCGTGGTCTTCTCCGACGGTGCGGTCGCCGGTGCAAGCCTGATCGGACGCTCGCCGACCTACGACATCGCGGTGATCAGGGTGAAGACCTCGCACAAGCTCGTCCCGATGCCGGTCGGTGACTCCGACGCCACCCAGGTGGGTGAAAGCGTGCTCGCCATCGGATCTCCGCTGGGGCTGCCAGGGACCGTGACCCAAGGCATCGTCAGCGCCCGTAATCGACCGGTCGCCGTGGGGAGCGAGGGCCAGTCGGCCAACGCCTACATCAACGGAACCCAGACCGACGCCCCGATCAACCCGGGCAACTCGGGCGGTCCCCTGCTCGACGCGGGTGGCCGGGTGATCGGGGTGAACTCGGCCATCCTGACCCTCGGTGCGGACCGCCGCGAGGCGGGCAACATCGGACTCGGTTTCGCCATCCCGATCAACCAGGCGATGGAGATCGGCAAGATGCTGATCGCCGACGGCAAGGCCACCTACCCGATCATCGGGGCCGATGTCACCGACGCGGGCGATCTGGCGGGGGTCCGGCTGAGATCGGTCACCGACAACGGCCCGGCCGATCGCGCGGGGTTGCGCACCGACGATGTGATCACCAAGATCGACGGACAGAAGGTGAGCGCCTCCGAGGAACTCATCGTGGCCGTACGATCGCACCGCCCGGGCGATCAGGTCGCGCTCACCTACAAGCGAAACGGCCAGCTGCGAGATGTTCGGGTCACGCTGGGCAGTCGAGAGGGTTGACGAACGATGTTCGACATCAACGCGCCAGAGTTCTTGGTGCTGGTGGTCATCGCCATCGTGCTGTTCGGCCCGGAGAAGCTGCCGGAGTTCGCCCGCAAGGCGTCCCGGGTGCTGCGCTATCTGCGCAACATCGCGAGCAATGCCCAGGACCAGTTGAGCCAGGAGCTCGGCCCGGAGTTCAAGGATCTCGACATCCGCGACCTGAATCCGAAGACATTCGTCCAGAAGCATCTACTGGAGGACATCGACCCGCTGCTGGACGACGTCAAGTCCGAGCTCGGCGGCGTGTCCGCCGTCGGCAAGAGCGCGCGAGACGATGTAGCCGGCGCGATCGGACAGAAGGCCATCTCCTCGGGCGGTCCGATCGCTCAGCCGGCGAGTTCCGCGGGCACCGCGCCCGTCCACTCACCCTTCGATCCCGATTCGACTTGACGGGCCCGTTCGCGCGATGGCGCGAGAGTAGTTGTGTGCCCTGAGCCTGTCGAAGGGCTGCCGGCACCGTCGCCCTCCGCTCACCGTTCGACCCCGATGCGACCTGACGGGCCCGTTCACGCGATGGCGCGAAGTAGTTGTGTGCCCTGAGCCTGTCGAAGGGCTGCCGGCACCGTCGCCCTCCACTCACCGTTCGACCCCGATGCGACCTGACGGGCCCGTTCACGCGATGGCGCGAAGTAGTTGTGTGCCCTGAGCCTGTCGAAGGGCTGCCGGCCTGCCCTTCGACAAGCTCAGGGCTCATCAATCAGGTCAGGCTCATCAACCAGATCGGCGGATCGTTCGGTACGGCCCTGCTGGCGGTGATCCGGCAGGCGACGGTGGTCGTGGCGGCGACCCCGTCGCGCCGACCCGGGGTTCCGACCGAGTCATCGCCCGGCACGTGTGTGGGTCCTCAGGCGGCCGTCGCGCGCTGAGAAGGTGACCCGCGACGGACTGTTCAGCGACCGATCGGATCGAGGCCGAGCTGCTTGCCCAGCAGGCCCTTGCCGCGCTTGGCCAGGTCGTGGGCCACGCCGGCCAGCGCTGAGGCCGCTGGATTACCGGGAGCCGAGCTGACCAGCGGCACCCCCTCGTCGCCACCCGCCCGCATGGCCGGGTCGAGCGGCACCTCCGCCAGCAGCGAGACCTGATAGCCGAGCCGGTCAGTGAGCGTACGAGCTACGGCGGCGCCGCCGCCGGTGCCGAAGACGTCGACCCGGTGCGTCTCGTGACAGTGCGGGCAGGTGGTCTGAAGATACGCCATGTTCTCGATGACCCCGATCACCCGCTGGTTCATCATCGACGCCATCGTGCCGGCCCGCTCGGCCACTTCCGCGGCCGCCTGCTGCGGAGTGGTCACCACGAGCACCTCGGCATTGGGGAGCTTCTGGCCCAGGGAGATCGCCACGTCGCCGGTGCCTGGGGGGAGATCGAGCAGCAGGAAGTCCAGATCGCCCCAGAACACGTCGGCCAGCAACTGGGTGAGCGCTCGGTCGAGGATGGGTCCACGCCAGGCGACGACCTGATCGCGCCGCGGCTTCAGCATGCCGATCGAGATGACCTTCAGACCGTTCACCGGCACCGGCAAGATCATGTCCTCGATCGAGGTCGGCCGGGCGTCGGCGACCCCGAGCATGGTCGGGATCGAGTGGCCGTAGATGTCTGCGTCCAACACGCCTACCCTTCGCCCTTCGGCGGCGAGCGCGGCCGCCAGGTTCACCGTCACCGAGGACTTGCCGACCCCGCCCTTGCCGGAAGCGACGGCGATCACCGTGGTCAACGACCCCGGTTTGGCGAACGGGATCTCGCGCTCGGCCTGGCCCCCGCTGAGCTGGTTGCGCAGTTCGCTGCGTTGCTGATCGCTCATCACGCCGAGATCCACCTCGACGCCCGTGACGCCGTGCACCGCACCGACCGCGGCGGTGATGTCGCGACGCAGCGTGTCCTTCAGCGGGCAACCGGCGATGGTGAGCAGCACTCGTACGCGTGCCGCGCCGTCAGCGCCGACCTCGACGCTGTCCACCATGCCCAGATCGGTGATCGGACGGCGGATCTCGGGATCCTTCACACCCGACAGGGCGCGGTGGATGTCGGACTCGAGGGTGGCCGTCGTGCTGGTGGACATGTCAGCCAGCCTAGGCGGCAGCTGGGGAAGTCCGGAGTCTGCCCAGATGTCGGCTTCGCGGTCGCCCGCGATCCGGGTCTGTCGCGGGAGTGCTCTCGCTTCGTCAGAGCCCGGGCCCGGTGCGCTCACCGCGGGCGGACCGTGCGACCCGGACCCCCACCGATACTGTTCGGCGGGCTCCTTCACAAGATCAACACAAGTCCCGATCGGCGTCTCCGCCGCCTGCTTGGGGGGCAGACTCCGGGGTACCTGTGTGACGCTATGGTGTTGTCATGTCCGGCTCATTCAGGTGGGTTCTCCCGTGCACGAGGCGGTTCGGCATTGTCCATGCCGTCTGCTAGGAGACCGGGCTCGAGCAGTTCGGGCGCCTGGGGCAACACGTCATCCGGCCCGATGATCACTCACCAGTCCGCGACGAGCCCCATCGTCAATGCAGCCGTGATCAACGACGTGCGTGTGTCCGCCAGGTTCGTCTCCACGGCCGCGAGAATGCCGCCCACCGTCGTAGCCCGACACCCGCCCTAGCGCCACGTCGTCGGACTGCCCGATCGCACCTTGGGCACACCCCGGATCATCGGTGCAGCCGGTCGACGGATCCCATGCGCGGCGCAGCGACTCGACGACACCCTCGGGTCTGGCAGGCGAGTTGCGCGCGCATGACGACTGCCGGAACCAACACCTGAAATGGATGACCCACACACTCGGAATCACCCGGTGCGTGGTCGGCTGACTCAAGGGAGGATTTGATCATGAGCGTTATCACGCCGATTCGGGCTTCGCTGCGGAAGGGCGTCCAAGAGGGCAGCGGACTCAAACGGCTCGGCGGGACATGGGGAGAGTGTCTCGCCGAATTCCTGGGCACGTTCGTGCTGATCTGCTTCGGCGACGGTGTCGTCGCCATGACCGTGGCCGCACTGCCGGGATCAGGTCGGACCGAGGACCCGACCACGTTTTTCCTGGGTGCAGGCGACTGGTTGCTGATCGCTTGGGGCTGGGCCTTCGCGGTGGCGTTCGGCGTCTACGTGGCGGGTGGCGTCAGCGGGGCACACATCAACCCAGCCGTGACGCTCGCCTTCGCGGTTCGGCGCAAGTTTGCTTGGAAGAAGGTCGGCCCCTACATCGTCGCCCAAGTGGCCGGGGCATTCGCCGGTGCGGCGCTCGTTTACGCGGTGTACTGGCAAGCGATCGATGCATTCAACGAGGCTTCGAAGACCGCGAGAGATGCAGCGGGAGGGCTGGCAACGTATTCCATCTTCGCCACCTTCCCAGCGCCGTACTATCACGGAAGCAACTGGGGACCATTGCTCGACCAGATCGTCGGGACCGCGTTCTTGGTGATGTTCGTCGTCGCGGTCATCGACCTGCGCAATACCGCGGTCAAGGCAAATCTCGGTCCTCTCATGATCGGGCTCGCCGTCGCTGCCATCGGGATGTCGTTCGGCGCCAACGCCGGATACGCGATCAACCCCGCTCGTGACTTCGGCCCGCGGCTGTTCGCCTGGATCGCGGGGTGGGGTCAAACAGCGCTACCTGGGACAGTCGACGGTTCATTCAGTTGGTACTTCTGGGTGCCGATCATCGGACCGTTCATCGGCGGCGTCATCGGGGTCCTCATCTACGACCTCTTCATCGGCGACATCCTCCATGCGCGCGCGAGGGTGCAGGACGAACCCGGCCCGGCCACCCTGGAATCGGAGACCGAACCCACTACGGCAGACGAGGAGTAACCGCGGGAGGTGAGGAAGTCCCCGCTCGTCACCCGAGGTTCGCGTCTACATAGGGTGGAAAGCGGTGCCGTTGCCTTCCGAAGAGGAGTCGACAGCTTACGAACGGGGCCCGGTTCGCGATCGATCAGAGCCCGCAAGCCAGGCCGTCAGGGATGATCATCGATTCGGGTGATCGTCGTCGCAAGTCAACGAAGGAGTTCCGTCATGGCCAAATACATCGTCGCAGTCGATCAAGGTACGACAAGTTCTCGCGCCATCGTCTTCGATCACTCCGGCTCGATCGTCGCGACGAGCCAACTGGAGCACGAGCAGATCTTTCCGAAGGCGGGATGGGTCGAGCACGATCCGATCGAGATCTGGAACAACGTTCGCGAGGTGATCGGAGCCGTCCTGGCGTCGGCCGACATCACGCGCGACGACGTCGCCGGGATCGGCATCACCAACCAGCGCGAGACCGCCGTCGTGTGGGACAAGACGACAGGGGAGCCGGTCTACAACGCGATCGTGTGGCAGGACACGCGCACCCAATCGATCGTGGATCGGCTGGCAGCAGACGGCGGCGTCGAGCGATTCAAGCCCAAGGTCGGTCTGCCGCTGGCCACCTACTTCTCGGGGACCAAGATCGTATGGATCCTGGAGAATGTCGAGGGCGCCCGCGAGAAGGCGGAGTCCGGTGATCTCCTGTTCGGCAACACCGACACCTGGGTGCTGTGGAATCTCACCGGCGGCGTGGACGGTGGCGTTCACGTCACCGACGTCACCAATGCCAGTCGGACCCTGTTCATGAACCTCGAGACGCTGACCTGGAACGACGAGATCCTCGCCGCCTTCGACGTGCCGAAGTCGATGCTTCCGACCATCAAGAGCTCCTCGGAGATCTATGGCAATGCAGAGGCGTCCAGTCCGTTGCGGGACGTGCCGATCGCCGGCATTCTCGGTGACCAGCAGGCGGCGACGTTCGGGCAGGCCGCGTTCGACCAGGGCGAGGCCAAGAACACCTATGGCACGGGAAACTTCCTGATCTTCAACACCGGCGAAGAGATCGTCCACTCCCAGAACGGGTTGTTGACGACCGTCGGCTACAAGATCGGCGATGCGGCTCCGCACTATGCGCTCGAAGGGTCGATTGCGGTTACCGGTTCGCTGGTGCAATGGTTGCGCGACAACCTGGGGATCATCTCGTCCGCCAGTGACATCGAGGCTCTGGCCAACACTGTCGAGGACAACGGCGGGGCCTACTTCGTGCCGGCCTTCTCCGGCCTGTTCGCCCCCTACTGGCGTTCAGATGCCCGCGGTGCGGTCGTCGGCCTCACCCGCTTCGTCAACAAGGGTCACCTGGCCCGGGCAGCGCTCGAAGCGACGGCGTTCCAGACCCGGGAGGTGCTCGACGCCGTCAACGCAGACTCGGGAGTGCCGTTGGAGGAGCTCAAGGTCGACGGCGGCATGATCGCCAACAACTTGTTGATGCAGTTCCAGGCGGACATCATCGGGGTGCCGGTCGTGCGACCGGTGGTCGCGGAGACGACGGCTCTCGGCGCCGCCTATGCGGCTGGGCTCGCCGTCGGCTTCTGGGATGGGCTTGACGACCTGCGTGCCAACTGGCAGGAGGACAGCCGTTGGGTGCCGCAGATGGAGGAGTCGGAGCGCGAGCGTCTACTCCGCAGCTGGAAGAAGGCCGTGACGAAGACCTTCGACTGGGTGGACGAAGACGTCAGCTGAGGTCAGCGACGTTCGGGCGGGCGGCCGGCTGAGGTTCGCGAGTGCAACAGCGCGGCCGCCCGCTCGCGGGCGGCCACCGATGTCGAGGACGCGCACGCCGCCTCCGCCACCGCCCGGCAGGTGTCGATCGTCACGCTTCGCAAGCGAGTCGACACCGCCGCGCGGGAGCGCGACGTCATGGAAAGGCTGGTAACTCCGAGCCCGACCAGGGCGATCGCCAGCATCGGATCCGCCGCCGCCTCACCGCAGACTCCTACCGGTTTCCCGGCGGCCGAGCCGGCCTCGCATACCGTACGGACCAGGCGTAGGACACTCGGCTGCCACGGGTCGTTGAACGGGGCGAGCCCGCCGAGCATCCGGTCCGCAGCCATCGTGTACTGGACGAGGTCGTTGGTGCCGAGACTCGCGAAGTCGACGATGGCCAGGATCTCCTTGGCCATCAGTGCCGCCGCGGGCGTCTCGATCATCACCCCGACGCGTGCCAGGCGATGTTGCCGGCACAGTGCCGCAAAAGCAGCTGCCTCATCGGTCGTGGAGATCATCGGTGCCATCACCCAGGCCTCGACGTCCAGCCCGTCGGCGGCCTCGGCGATCGCAGCAAGTTGATCGTCGAGGACGTCGGGATGCACCAGCGCCGTGCGGTATCCGCGTACGCCGAGCGCAGGGTTGGGTTCACCCCGCGTCGTGACGAAGGGGAGCGGCTTGTCGGCTCCGGCGTCCAGCGTGCGGACCACGACCTTCCGGCCGCGGAACTCGGCGAAGACCCGGCGATACGCGATGATCTGCTCGTTGATGCCGGGCGCGTCGGCACGGCCGAGGAAGCAGAACTCCGTGCGGAACAGACCGACACCTTCGGCGTCAGCCGCGTGGGCCCCGGCGACGTCGTCGGCGGAGGCGATGTTCACGAGCAAGGGCACCGGATGGCCGTCAGAGGTCCTTCCCGGGCCGGTCACGGCCGGTCCGGGATCGGCGGAGACAACCTCGGCCTGCTGCTGGTCGCTCGGCTCGACGACGATCTCACCGGTCGTGCCGTCGACGAGCACGGTTGCGCCATCGGGGATCGTGGTGGCCCCGTGTGCCGCGACGACGGCCGGAATGCCCAGGCTCCGGGCCAGGATTGCCGTGTGCGACGTAGGTCCTCCCTCCTGGGTGACGATCGCCAGGCAGAGTGAAGGATCGAGAACCGCGGTGTCGGTCGGCGCCAGGTCGTGGGCCACGAGCACGGACGGGCTCTGCAGGTCGGGAACGCCTGGTGCGGGCTGCCCGCTGAGATGGGCGATCATCCGATCGCGGACGGCGTGGAGGTCCACGACCCGAGCGGCCAGGAGGGGACCGCCGGATTCGTACGCGGCCGAGAGCTGTGCGATCGCGTCCCAGACGGAGCGTTCGGGGGTCAGCCCCCGGTCGATGATTCCCGTACGGATCGAGGCGGCCAGCTCCGGGTCGCGCGCGATCGATGCGATCGCCGCCAAGATGTCGTGCGCCTCGGCGACCACGTGCGACGCCCGCTCGTTCAGGTCGGACTCGACGGAGACGGCCGCGGCGTCGGCACGGTCGGCTGCGGCGTCGCGGTCGGTGATCGCCAGCGCGGGCGCCGCCGCCGGTTGGGCAATCGGAGGCGGCACGACCCCGGCACCTCCGACGACCCGGCCCCGGCTGAC
>JBBSQJ010000032.1:0-25357 GCA_038257965.1 Propionibacteriales bacterium | reverse complement strand
GTCCCGCCACCACCGACGCGCGCCATCAGCCGGCGCGGAGTGCTCACCGCGACCGGTCTCGGTGTGGGTGCGATCGTGATCACCACCGTGGGACAGACCGTCAAACCGCTGGAACCGCTGGGGCTGCTGGCGATCAGACAGCCGCGACGTGGCCCGCAGGGGGTGCCCGTCAACCGCACCGCCGGACAAGCCAAGGTGCTGACCAGTGCGGTCGACCCCGGCTGGAGCCTCAGCGTCCGCGGATCACGGTCGTACACGTTGTCGCTGGCCGAGATCGAGGCCATGGCCGATCACCAGGCGTGGTTGCCGATCGCCTGTGTGGAGGGGTGGAGTGCCCTCGCGCACTGGCGGGGTGCGAGGCTGATCGACCTGGTCGAGCGGGCAGGCGGAACGGCGGATTCGGTGGTGCGGGTTCATTCGCTCGAGAGGGTGGGGTTCAACCGCTCGGAGATCTTCGGACCGCAGTTGTCGGTGGCGCTGTTGGCCACTCAGCTCAACGGCGCTCGGCTCGACCTGGATCACGGCTACCCGCTGCGCCTGATCGCACCGAACCGGGCGGGCGTGCTCAACACCAAGTGGCTGTCCTCGATCGAGGTCGTCCGGTGAGGACCTGGCGCATCGTGCTGGGCGGGCTCGGGGTGGGTGCGGCAACCTTCGGCGTGATCGAGATGGTTGCCCACGTGCCGGCGCAGAGTGTGCTGCGGGTCGCGATCTGGCTCGCTGCGGCGTTGATCATCCACGACGCGGTGTGGTCGGCGGGACTCATCGGCCTGGGCGCCCTGCTGTCCCGGGCCGCGCCGCGCGGCCGACGCTATCTGCAGGCCGGCCTGATCGTCGGCGGCTCACTGGTGGCCATCGCGTGGCCGATGATCTACCTCGCCGGTCGCCAGCCGGTCAGCAAGGCCATCCTGCTCCAGAACGTCGGCGCCAACCTGGCACTGCTGGTGGGAGTCGTCGCGGCCGTGAGCGCCGCCGCCTATGCCTGGCGGGTGATCGGCGACAGCAATCCCGGATCCAGAAGGTTCAGGCGCAACCATTGCGCTTGATCCTTCTGAATCTTGTTCAGCCCTCCAAGGCTTGTTGGAGCACCTTCACCCGGTGGCACCGTCGGTGTCGTCGCTGCGACCGTCGGGCTCCCCGCCACCGGAGCCGCGACCGGCCGAGCGCAGGCGATACAGCACCTCACCGGCATGTGGCTCCACGAAAGTGTTTGGATCCGCCTCGAACTCGGCCCGGTCGATCGAGGCCGGATCGCGGTAGTCGAGGTTCGCCGCCCGCACGACATCCTCGGCGATCCCGGTCGCCAGCGTCACGGTCACCCGGTTTCGCTCGCCGTGCTCGGCATCCCAGGTGCCCTGTCCGCGCAGGTGCGTGGAGTGGGCGAGATCGCCCCACGGCTCACCGGAGAAGCGCTCCCACTGGCCGAGGAAGTAGTCCCGGTTGTGGTAGCCGATCGTGGCGATGTGCGGGTGCATCACGGAGATGTCGGTGATGTGTGGAGCGTAGATGATCAGCTCACCGCCGTCGGCGACGATCGGTTCCAGCTTGTAGAACCCCTTCGCAGCGGTCCAGATGTCCTCGTACTTGGTGGGCATGATCGACAGCACCCGCGAGTACGTGCGATCCAGGTACGTGATGTGGGTCTCGGCCGAGATCTCGGCTGCGGCGGCCCAGGCGTCTTCCGGGGTACCGAACGCGGCGGCGTGCAGGTTGTCGCTGCCCGAAGCCACGACCAGACACAGCGCAAACCGTTCGGTCGGGATCAGGGTGCAGGCCTCGTTGATCAGAGCCCGGACCGGGGTGACCCCACGGGTGCCGATCATCTCCGCGCTGGTGATCAGGGCGCCGACCCAGTGGGACAGATCGATCAACTCCTGGCCGGAAACGCCGGGGAAGAAGTACTTGTTGCCGCCGGAGAACCCGACCACCTCGTGCGGGAACACCGGTCCGATCACGATCGCCACGTCGGCATCGGTCACGTGGCGGTTGATCCGGACGTCGACCCCGGCATCGCTGAGCCGGCCCCCGGTCAGCTCGCTCACCCGCTCCGCACTGATCGAGCCCAACGAAGTGAACGTCTCGGGCAGCCACGACTCGTGGTTGCGGATGCGCCAACCGGGATAGACGTCCTCGGATCCACCGGGTTCGTAGCCGAGGTGCTGGGCCAGCTGCTGCTCGCTGTGGCCCTGGTGCGTGCCGAGGGCGATGAGCACGGTGACATCCTTGGCCCGGCCGGCCAGCGCTTCACGGAAGGCACCCATGATCAAGGGCAACGGACAGGTCCTGGTCCGGTCAGGCACGATCAGGCAGACCCGCTTGGCGTCCAGGTCCAGAGAAGCCAGGGCAGACTCCACGAAGCCGGTGACCTGCTCGGCTTGCAGGTGCTGACCGACCCCGCCGATCAGTCGCGCCCTCGCCGGGTCTCCGGGAATCGTGCCGTAGGCCTCACTCATCTCGTCAGCTCCTCGGTCCGGCCGACGACGGCGTCGACGAGCGTCTCATCCGTGCCGAGGTCGGCGTCCAGCCGGGACAGCACGGCAACGACAGCATCTTTGATGCCCGTCGTGGCGGCGTCGCCGACGTACGCCTTACCGCCCGGGTCGTTCACCGGTGCGCCGTGCCCGCGCAGGTGCAGGACCCAGGCCGCGAGAAGGGTGGTGCACCCGGTCGGCATCCGGCCGGCCGCGCGCTCGGCCCGGATCGTGGCCAGAAATCTGACCGGGACCTTGATCGATCCGTCTGCCGCGATCTGAGCCAGCCGATGCCGGATCCGCGGATTGCGGTAACGCTCCAGCAGGGCGGATCGATAGGCGGCGATCTGCGGCCCGCTCAAGATCAGGTGCGGCTCGGCCTCGTCCCAGAACGCCTCGACCCAGGCCCGGCAGGCCGGGTCCGCGATCGCGGCGTCGATGGACTCGTGTCCCCGGATGCTGCCGGCGTAGGCCAACAACGTGTGGGATCCGTTGAGCAGGGTGAGCTTGCGCTGCTCGAAAGGCGCCACGTCCTCGACGAGGCGTGCACCGGACCGATCCCAGGCCGGCCGGCCGGCGGGGAACGTTCCGGCGATCACCCACTCGCTGAACGGCTCGGTGGGTACCGGGGACTCGTCGGCATAGCCTTCGTGCGCGGCCACGATGTCACGGTCGGTGTCGGTGGTGGCGGGCGTGATCCGGTCGACCATCGAGGAGGCGAACTCGACGTTGAGGTCGATCCAGTCGACCAGCGTCTGGTCGACCTCGGCGGCGAGGCCGGTCACCACGGTGCGGGTGACCGTGCCGTTGTGCGGCAGGTTGTCGCAGGAGAGCACCGTCAGTGCGCCCGAATCGGCTCCGGCAGCCCGGCGGGCCAGCAGCCCCCCGACCAGCCGGCCCGGCAGCGTCACCACCGTGGCTCGCGGGTCGGCTTGCAACGCCGCGACGTCGGCGGCGACCTCGCTGGACTGCGCCAGACATCCGTCGACGCCGAGCCGGTAGCCCGCCTCGGTCACCGTGATCGTCACGATCGCGGTCTGCGGCAGGGCGAGCAGCTCCAGGAACCGGTCGTGGTCACGGGCCGGTCGCACCTCGGCGAGCGAACCGATCAGCTCGAAGCGGTCGGCGTCGGCGGCTCGGGTGATCAACGTGAACAAGCCACCTTGCGGTCCCAGGGCATCGGCGGCGTCGGGTCGGCGACCGGTGAATGCGGCGATGCCCCAGTCGGCGGCGTCCGGAGCGTGTGCGGTGTACCAGGCCTGGTGAGCCCGGTGGAAGTTGCCGAGCCCGAGGTGCACGATCCGGATCGGTGGCGCCACGGGTGCCGACGGTAGCGAGCGGCCCAGGCGAGGGAGAGCCGTCGGGGTCACAGCGTGAGCGCCTTTCGTGGATTGATCACCACACGATCGTGCACCATCCGGCGCACCCCGTCGACACCCGTCCGGTCCACCCCGTCTGGTCGGCCCCTGTCTGGTCGACCCCTGTCTGGTCGACCCCTGTCTGGTCGACACCGCGAGGTGGACGCTCCAAGATTTTCGCGGTGCGATCGATCAGCAGCCGTTTCAGCGGGGCATGGAAGGATTTCACCGTCATCCTCCAGCGAAGGAATCGAACAGGCATGAGCAGCAGCGAACAGTTCAGGGGTCGATACCGATCGGCCATCGTCGGTGCGGGCGTGATCGGCAAGCTCCATGGTCAGGTGTGTGCCGATCTGGCCGACCGGATCGAGCTGGTGGCGGTGGCGGACGTGAATCTCGACCGGGCCGAGGCGTTGGCCTCCGCCTTCGGCGGCAACGCCTTCGAGACCCTCACCGATGCTCTCTCGGCGGTCGACATCGACCTGGTCACGGTCTGCACCCCGACCGGCAGACACGGCGAGGTCGCCATCGAAGCGCTGGACGCCGGCAAGCATGTGATCATCGAGAAGCCCGCCGAGACAACGGTGGCCAGGACGGACGAGATCATCGCGGCTCAGCGTCGGGCCGGCACCCAGGTCGCGGTGATCTCGCAACACCGCTTCGACCCGGCGACCGAGGTAGCGGTCGACGCGATCGCCAGGGGTGAGCTGGGTCGGCTGACCAGCGGCATCGCCTCCGTCGACTGGTGGCGCGGCCAGAGCTACTACGACTCCGGCGACTGGCGCGGCACCTGGGAGCTCGACGGTGGTGGTGCGCTGATGAACCAGGGGGTGCACACCGTCGATCTGCTGGTGGCGACGATGGGGCGTCCGGTCGAGGTGTTTGCCTACACCGGGACGCTCGCCCATCAGCGGATCGAGGTCGAGGACGTCGCCGTCGGGGTGGTCA
This sequence comes from Propionibacteriales bacterium, assembly GCA_038257965.1. GTDB lineage: Bacteria > Actinomycetota > Actinomycetes > Propionibacteriales > Propionibacteriaceae > Microlunatus. The sequence continues at coordinate 20,580 of JBBSQJ010000032.1, read as the reverse complement.
AGTTCGAGAGCGGCGCCCTCGGTGTGCTGCACGCGACCACCGCGGCCTACCCGGGGCTGAGCGCTCACCTCCAGGTCCACGGAGATCGCGGCTCGGTGATCATCGACAACGACAAGCTGACGTTCATCCACACCACCCCCTCCGACAGCGAGGCCGAGCAGCGGTCCTACGGCTCTCCGAACTCCTCGATCAACCAGATCGCCGATCATCCGGAGGCCGCGGGCGTCGCCCAGCAGACCGCCGGGAGCGATCCCGACGCGCTCGAGACGATCGCCCATCGCCGTCAGTACGAGAACTTCCTCGCCGCGCTCACCGGCGAGGCCGGGGTCAGGGTCGATCTCGAGGCCAACCGACAGGCCATTGCCATCATCACCGGGGTCTACGAGTCCGCACGCAGCGGGCGGCCGGTGAGCCTGGGATGACCGCCAACTCTCGGCCGACCCGGCCCAAGCCCCGGCTGTCGGTCAATCCCATCGCGTACTGGGCGAAGGCCGGTCGGACCAGGGAGGTTCTCGACGCCGCTTTCACCGACCTCGCCCAGATCGGGTTCACCGCCGTCAAGGCCGATGTGCCCGAGGCGATGACCCCGGCGCAGTATCTGAGGTGGCTCGACGACCACGAACTCAGGCCCGCGATCAGCCTGTTCAATTCACCGTTCGACACGACGGTCGACATCACGGCCGAGATCGAACGGGCCAAGCGCTTCGCCGAGGTCCAGACCGCCCTCGGTCTGGACCGGAGCATGGTGTCCTCGGTCGCTGTGCCGGCGCGGATGGCTCGGCCGGCGGTCGGCGCCGATTTCCATCGCGACCGACTCGAGTCCGCGATCGAGAACTGCGGGATCATCTGCGGTGTCCTGCGATCGGGCGGTCTGTGGCCGATCCACCACTCCCACGTCGGGGGCGTGTTCGAAACCGAGGACGAGATCACCGAACTGCTGGACGATCTCGGGCCGGCGCTGATCGGTTTCGGTCCCGACACCGGCCATCTGCGTTGGGCAGGAATCGAGCCTGCGAGCCTGATCGAGAGGTATGCCGACCGGATCGGCGGAATGCACGTCAAGGACGTGTTCGCCGACCACCTCCGATCCGACCCCAGCCGGAGTGGGTCACCAACCGCCTCCTATCGAGATCTCGTCGCCACCAAGCGACTCTGGTGCGAACCCGGCCGCGGGATCGTCGACTTCGACGCCGTCCTGGCGGCCCTGCCGGCAGATTACGACGGCGACTTCATGATCGAGATCGACGAACCCAGTGTCGACTCGTGCCTGGAGTCACACCGAATGGCCTACGAGTGGGCGCGGTGGCGTCTACCCGTCTGACGGCGGTTCACGCCTCACCCGAATCCGCTCACCCGGTAGGCCTCCTCGATGATCCGCAGGGACTTGGTCGCCTCACGAGGACCGATCCAGAAGGGCTCCGGATCGTCGAGGCGGTCGTAGAAGTCGCTGATCAGGCGTCGGTGACTCGCCCCCCAGTAGCCTCGGCCAACGGTCTCGACGCGACGCTCGGCCACCGTCTCGACCGGTCCGTCCGCCTGTCGGATGCTCAGATCGCCGCGGATGAAGAAGGTGGTGTGCTCGGTGTCGATCTCCAGCGTGACCGGTGAATCGACGACGTTGACGTTGGTGGCCACGAAGACGCTGCGGGCGCCGCCCGCGTGGTCCAGCAGCAGGATTGCGGTGTCCTCGACGTCGACGTCCGGCGCGATCCGGGATCCGCTGACCTGCGCATCGACCGCGACGACGTCGCCCAACAGCCACTCCAGGAGATCCAGGGTGTGGATGGCCTGGTTGATCAGCACGCCGCCACCGCTGCGGGACATCCGACCCCGCCATGGGCGGGCGGCGTAGTACTCGGGCGTGCGGTGCCACAGGACCGTGGCGTGCCCGCCGATCAGGCGGCCGGCGTCGCCGAGAACGATCCGCTCGCGGATCGCTTCCACCGTGGCGTTGTAGCGGTTCTGGAAGCAGACGCCGACCTTCACGTCAGGATGCCGGTCGGCTGCTGCGACGACCCGCTCAGCCTGCTCCACGGTGGCGGCCAGTGGCTTCTCGACCAGCACCGCGACGCCTGCCTCGAGGCAGTCGACGACGACCCGGGCATGTTGATCATGTGGCGTGCAGACATGGACGACATCGAGTGGTGTTGTCTCCAGTAGCGTCTGGTGGTCGGTGTACACCGGCACGCTCCAGCGTTCGCCGGCAACCTTCGCAACGATCGGGTCGACGTCGCAGACGGCGACGAGCACGACGTCCGCTATCGCCTCGATGGCTTCGACGTGGACGATGGAGATGTCACCGCAGCCGATCAGTGCCGACCTGCGCATGGTCGAAACTCCTCCGGTGTTGGTGCCTGATCCGCCCTGATTCGATCGGGAGTCGGGGCGTCGGCGCGGCGGCCGGATGCGAGCTCAGGCGAGGAGGGCCACGAGCGCGGCGCCCACCACAGCGTACGCGGCGGTTCCCGCCACGGCGCGAGCCCGGGGTGCGGAAGCGTGCGGGTCCTGCTTCGGCTTGCGCCACGGCAGGGCGGACCATTGGCGGATGGCACCCGCGAGTCCCAGACCCACGATGCCGGCGGCGATCGGCCACGACCACGACCACGCTCCCGGCGGCGGGGCCACCGCCCGCACAAAGGCCAGCGCGACGACGGCGTCGACTCCGGAGGTGATCAACTTCTTCCGGGTGGTGTCCCCCCGGAGAGTGGTCGACGACCAGGTGCGGCCCAGCCACAGTGCCAAGACGACCGCGGCCACCAGCCACAGCACTACAGTCACGATGGTCATGATCGGCACCCCTCCAGTCGGTCGAGCAGGACGAAGCCCTCGCGGGTGATGTGGTTGGGAGACTCGCCGACCGCCGAGAGCAGGACGATCGCGGTGTGCGTCTCCGGGTCCACGCCCAGGAAGCTGGTGAAGCCGCCAGTGCCACCGTTGTGCCAGACCACGGGTCGGCCGCTGCCGGGATTCTTCGTGGTCATCCAGGCCCACCCGATCTGATCGCCGTCGGAATCCGCCTTGGGTCTCAGTGCGTCGCTGCCGGGCGCGCTCTTGTCGAGCAGCGCGCGAGCGAGTAGGGCCATGTCGGCGATATCGGAACGAACGCCACCGGCCGGGCCGATGGCCTCGCCGAGCCAGGGATCGGCTTTGCGGCCGCCGGCGGTCTCACCGTAGAGGTCGCGACGGGATAGCTGATCGACGTCAGTGGGGGCGACGGTGTCGTCCATCCCGACCGGGCCCAGGACGCGCTCAGCCAGGAGCTCGGGGTAGGGACGATTCGCCGCGGAGGCGAGCGCGGCGCCCAGCAGTTCGAAACCGACGTTGGAGTAGGTCCCGGGCGGCGAGTCGAGCTTCTGCTGTTCCGCGGCCTCGACCAGGTCTGGGATCGACTGCCCGTAGGGATTGCCGGCCGTGATCTCCGCCCAGTAGTTGCGGCCCGCCTGGCGCAGCGTGAGCGCCTGCGTGGGAAGACCCGATCGGTGGGTGGCGAGCTGCTCGAGTGTGACGTCGGCCAGCGGACCGGAGACGTCGAGCAGGGTGCCCAGCTTCTGGTCCGGGGCCACCTCGCCGTGTTCGATCATGTCGGCGAACAGGAGTCCGGTCAGTCCCTTGCTGATCGAGCCGATCTCGAACCTGCTGTCGGGTTCGGTCCCGATCACCGCGGTGCGCGTCGCGCTCGGGGTGACGCAGGCGACGGCCAGCGCCGGCCGGTCGTTGCCGACCACGGCACGGGCCGTTGTGGCCAGTTGAAGATCACCGGATTCGAAGGCAGGCAGCGGTCCCGCCGAGGGTCGGGTCAGCAGGCCGACGATCATCGCCGCGACGGTGCAGGCCACGACGAGCGCCACGGTGGACCAGCGAGATCGGGCTCTTGCGAGGTAACGGGTCGAGGTGGTCAAGGCAGTTCCTCCGTTCGATGTCAGTACCCCTGTTCGAGGCACATCCGGGCGTCGGGGCTGAGAAGGGCGTCAGGTCTGGACTGGGGGTCAGGTCGCCGCGGTCACGGCGACGAGCAGGGGCACGAGGCGCTCGGCGGGGACCTCCAGCCGACTGCGCCCCGCGGAGCGGAGCCAACCGGCGGCGGTCAACGTGCGTAGGTGGTGGTAGATCTGCCCGGACGTCCCCATGCCGTCGAGCGCGGCCAGCTCGGCGGGACTGCTGATCCCGCGTACCACGGCCAGCATCAACCGGAGTCGGATGGGGTGACCGAGCGCCGCCAGGCGCGACGAGGCCGACTCGATCGCGCCTTCGTCGAGGGCCAGCAACGTCTCGGTCGGCAGACCGTACTGCCACTCGACCGAGCCACCTGGAGTCTCGACCGTCCCGGCGTAGGTGATCCCGCCGCCCTCGACCGCCCCAAGTCGCTGCCGCAGACCGGTCAGCACCCAGAACGTCTCCGGGTCGAGATCGGGGGTTCCGGTGTCGTCGACGCCCTCCTCGCCGATCCGGAGCCGGGCTTCCACGACACGCAAGCGCGCATCCAACGCGCTCCAGGTCTCGTCATCCACGTACACATTCTACGTAATTACGTAAAACTAAACAAGTCTCTTCCACATGGTTGTCAAGGAGTGGTCAGCGAGGTGCGGAGGGTCGGCGACCCGATGCGATCCGGCGGTTAGGCTCGGGTGATCGTTGTCAGTGCTCTCGACAAGGAGATCTCCGAATGGCCCGTACGCCGTTGACCGATGACGCCATGACTTTGCTCGTCGAGCCGAACCCGGCTGTGATCGCCGTGGTGCGACCTGACGGCCAGCCCGTTTCGGTCGCCACCTGGTACCTGGTCGATGACGACGGCCGGATCCTGGTGAACATGGACGCGGGTCGGAAGCGAATCTCGTACATGCGAAAGAACCCACGGGTCAGCCTGACCGCCCTCAAGGAGGGTTCCTGGTACACGCATGTGTCGGTCCGGGGCCGCATCGTGGAGTGGCGCGACGACCCCGACCTGGTCGACATCGACCGGCTCTCGCGTCACTACGGCGGCGGCGACTACCCGAACCGGACGGGTCGGCGGGTCAGCGCACTGATCGAGGTCGACCAGTGGCACGGCTGGGGGGAGCTCGCGCAGCCGGCCAACTGATCGGCTGCGCAGCCCCCGCGAACGATGGTCACCGGAGTGGGTGCCCGGCGTCGACCTCGAGCTGGCCGCTGACGATCAGCATGGTGGGATCTCCGAGGAGTAGGCGGCGATCACGCGCAGACCGTCCGCGGCCCCGAATCTCACGGCTCCTGCGAACGGACACCGTGTCGGACGCCGGCACTTCGTTTCGGTCGCTCGGGTCATCCGCCCGGTCGGATCGCCGCCGCCAGGTCGGACGATGAACGGCTCACGGATCCATGGATCCGGAGTTACGATCACGAGATGGCCACCGAGGCGCCGGAGTCCGAGCCGGACGTCCTCACCACCGGGTTCGAACCCCTGGGCCTGCCAGCGAAACGTCGCCTGCTGGCGGTGCTGCTCGTGCTCGCGCTTTTGGCAGGCGGTTTCTTCACCTGGCGACTGTGGCCGAGACCGGCACCGCCGTTCTCGCTGGCCGATCTGCGAGGGGTCTACGCCGGTATGGTGCGCTCCGACGGCACCAACGACGCGTCGGTGCTGTCCCGGGAGAACTTCGCCGACTCGCCGGCGGCCGTGGACCCGGCCGAGTGCGAGCCGCTGTTCGAGGCGACGACGTTCAGCATGTTCCCCGCCGCAGCCCTGGACGGCGTGGGAACCTACTGGCCCAACGACCGGGTCGCCATCTCGTTGTTCACGTTCCGGTTCGCCGACGCGGCGGGCGCGCAGCAGCAGTTCCAGCGGATCGAGACCGCCGCCGCAGCCTGCAGCGACCGGGAGATGCGCATCCTGCCGCGCGGTCGAGACGAACCGCCGACCAGTCGGATCACCGTCCAGCGCGGCGTCCTGACCCGCACCGTGACGGCGCCGCTGGACGGGGTGAAGCAACAGACCGGCTACCTGTTCACCACGGACGGTGCCAAGTTCGCTGTCGAGGTGTTCGTCTACAACAACCTGATCAGCTGGCAGTTCCGGTACGACCCTCGACCCGGTGCGTACGATCCCACCCCGGCCGGACAGCTCGGCTACTCCCTGATCACCCAGCTGCGCTCCGTCGAGGAATCGAGGCCATGACGTGTGGGTTGTGGGCTCGCCCTGCGCGCCTCCATCCTCTGCCTAGCTCCATCGCCGGCAGCCACCGGACGGTGTCCGCCGCCGACGCTCACCCACGTCAGCTCGTGGTTGCTCCGGCGTTGTCGGTGACCCAGAGCCCGATCAGACCTCGGAAGTGGGCGGCGAACTCATCGTGCTCGTGCGCGGGATAGGTCTTGCGTACGGTCTGGATCAGCAGGTCGTCGAAGGCGGGCGAGGAGATCCACTCGTAGATCATCTCGTCGAGCGAGGCGAGTGAGGTGTCGCAGAACTCGCGGTAGCGGTCGGTTTCGAAGTAGTCGTTGGACAGCGCGAGATAGCGCTCCAGCTTCGCCGGATAGTCCAGCTCGGGATCGTCGGCGACGTCGTAGTACTGGCGGGTGCTGGTGTCGACGCGAGGCAGGCGCTGTGTCACCGCACAGAACACCGACCACCGCAGCAGCGAACTGATCGCCCACGGGAAGTAGTAGTGCAGCGAGGTGATCGCGATATCAGGACAGGCGTTGGCGTAGTCGATCGGCCGCACCCGCGAACCGATGACCAGCGACTCGCAGGAGTTGAACTCCCAGCGGAAGAACGCATTGATCGTCTTGGACAGGGTGAGGATCTCGTCGCCGGCCTCGGCGGGGAGGAAGTCGTGCGACACCTCGTAGCGCAGGTGCATCGGCAACTCCGGCCGGAACTTCATCACCATGGTGTCCGGTCCGATGGTCAGCGACCGGGCGAAGGCATCGTACGGGCTGATCGCGGCCTGCAGGTGCATCAGCATCTGCCCCGACTCGTCGTAGGTCCGATGCAGCGCGGCCGGGTCGTCGATCCGGCTGACCCCACGCCAGGCGCCGCCGTCGAAGGGTTTCATGAACATCGGGAAGCCGACCCGGCCGGCGACCTCGTCCAGATCGAACGGGAGATTGTACGTCGACGCCGTGTAGGCCCACTTCTCGCTGTCGACCGGGTTCTTGTACGGCACCAGCACCGTGTCGGGAATGTCGAAGCCGAGTCGCATCATCGCGCAGTAGGCGGAGTGCTTCTCCATCGACTGGAACGTGAACGGGTTGTTGATCAGGTAGGTGTCGTTGACCAGTGCGGCCTTTTTCAACCACTCCCGCGGGTGGTAGTACCACCAGGCCAGCCGATCGATGACGACGTCGTGGCGGACGGGGTCGCGCAGGTCGAACGGCTCGATGGTGATCCGTTCGGTCGCGAGCGTGTGATCGCGGCCCTCGTGCGACACCGTGCCAAGCCGGTGCACCAGGGTCTCGAAAGCCCGGGGCCAGTCGTCCTCGGTGCCCAGCAGGAGACCGATCAGGTGGGTTGTCTTGTCGGCGCGGACGGTCATGAAGCGATCCTGTCAGAACCGGATCGGCTGGACGAGAGCGAGTATTTGTCGAAAATCATAGAAATAGGACGCGGCGATCCTTCTCCGGCGACCCAGGCATCGCGCCGGCCCGGTCGCGGCTGACGCTTATCGCACACTCGAAGTCGATTAGTCGGGGACTCGCCGCACCACGGCTGATCGACCGTGTGCAGAGCGTCACAAGACCTGGCCAGCAACAACCTCACGAGAAGCGGTACGGGTTGAATCCGGTCTCGGCCATCACGTACCAGGCGGTGGCCGCCGTGTGCAGGTGGGGATGATACGGAAACCCGAAGCCCGTGTCGATCGGGGAGGACGCTGCCTGGATGCCGCCCTCGATCCGCCTGCCGCCGTAGGTCTGGTCGGTGCCGAGCGTGTCTGAGACGAGCGCAGCGTCGAGAGCAGCTCGTCGGAGGCCGCCAGATCACCCGTCCGGTCGCGCTTGCGCAGGGCGAGGGCCAGCTGCCCGGTACCTTCGAACCAGACTCCGCCGTCGTCGGGCAGCGGGTTCCACTCCTGCCCGCCCACGTGGGCATTCACATCGGTGCGGAATGTGCCGCTCGCGAATGCGACTCCGGTGAAGGTGTCGTTGCCGGTCAGCGCCGAGTTGGTGCGCAGTGGCGTGTCGGTGCTGCGCAGGTTGGTGGACGCCCAGTCCAGGCACTCCGCGTACTTGCCCTTCCCGACGGACAGCCAGAACCAGGTCTGCACGTCCAGCGGAAGTTGCTTGGCGTTCTTGTTGATCGCGGCACCGTCGTCGGAACCGGTCCAGAAGAAGCCGTCCTCGTCGTTCCAGACCGCCTCGACGAACTTCCAGGCGTGTTGCGCCCGCGAGTTCCAACGCCGGTCGCCGGTCAGCCGGGCCAGCAGGCGGAAGAATGCGTACACGTCGAGGTTGTGCTCGGTGGACTTGTGCTGCTCCAGGCCCGCGGTCTCGCCGAAGGTGTAGCCACCTAGACCGGTGGTGGAGTACGTGTTGTCGACGATCCAGCGCCCGATCCGTAGCGCGCCGTCGAGATAGTCGCCGCGCGGAACGCGACGGGCCAGCTGAGCAAGTGCGAGGCCGCTCCAGGACATGTCACCGACCGCGGTCCCGGTCAGGTTGAACTCCCAACCGAAATGCGCGGTCCCGTCGTCGTTGACGAACGTGTCGGCGTGATACGCCTGCCGAAGCCGTCCGTCGGTGTAGGTCTGGTCGTGATCTTGCGCGTACAGCAGCCCATCGCCGATGGCTCGGGCATGGCCCAGATCGCCCGCCGCCATCAGGGCGAGCGAGGTCAGCGCGTTGTCGTAGATGAAAGCGATGTCGTTCAGGCCGGATTCATCCATGTAGCTCTGGGCCAGCCGTTGGCCGGTCGAGCGGTAGGTGTCGGTCACGCCCTACAGGAACGAGACCGCGGCGCGCACCGCGGCTCGACTACCGGACTTTCCGCCGTGCAGCGACGGGCTGGCCGTGGCGGTGGTCGACCCCACTCCAGCCAGGCCCACCCCGATCGCGGCCGCTCCGCCACCCAGTAGCAGGCGACGGCTGAGGTTCGAGTCATCGTTTCCTTGCTCCACGTCTGTGGCCCCTTCGCCGGAGTTCGCAAATCGCCCACCGGCGACATGCAAGAGCGCTCTCACACTCGCGAGAGCGCTCCCAAGCTAATGAGGCGCGAAGGCAGAGTCAACGCCTGCGTTGTTGTCGATCGGGTGATTGCGCCTGGTGAAGCGTCGCCCGATCTGGGCGCTCCCCTTCCCGGTGGCGGCAGTGTCGCTATGGTGGCTGATCATGTCGCTGGGCGGGAGTCTGCTGGGGTGGACCCCATGACGACCCGCGCCGTTTCAGTGGTCTCCGAGCCGGGTAGCGCAAGGAGAAATTCGCCACGAGCGACTCAAGAGTGGCCGACGGGGGTAGACGCACGACACGCGGATCCCGCGTGGCCAAGGGCTGAATGGAGGTGCACAGTGAACAGAGGCATTATCGGCACGATCATCGGAGTGTTGGTCATCATCATCTTGGTGATCGTCATCCTGCAGTTGACCTGACGACTGACTCGTCAACGTTCGGCGAGACCGTCTCGCGCGCTGGCCCGGTCCGAATTCCGGGCCCGCGCCGAGTCGGAGCCGAACGCGAACCGTTGATGCCTCTTGGAAGTCACTGCGGACGGCGCAGATCAGGCTGACGCGTCCCCGGACTCGAGCACGATCCGCACCACCTCGTGCAGTTCCGGCGTCAGGTTCTGTTCCGTGACGGTCAACCGGACCGATCCGTACTCGACGGTGTAAACGAAGCGATCGGCCGACCTCGAGGCACTTGTCGCCAAAGGCCGCAGATTCGCGTCCAGCAGCAGCCTGCGCACCTCCGGACCCCGAGGATGTGAGTCCAGGTCCAGTTCTGCGGCGCGGGTGATGCCGGTGAACCCCCCGGCACGGCGGACCGCGATCTTTCCGACCCCGGTCGGTGAGAGTGGGTCGCTGGTCGGAGCGGCCGCTGCCGGCGAGTTGTGCCTTGTCGAAGTCCGATCAACCGCCTCGTCCGCGGCGTCAGCCGATGGTGCGGTCGTCGGGAGAACCTTCACCTGACTCCAGGCCCCGCGCACTTCTTGCGCGACACGGACGTCGTCGGGATACAGCCGCCCCGCGGCCGAGACCGTTGCCCGCGCAAACGCCCGGAAGTCGCTGTCGGCTCCGATGTCGCCCGAGGTCAGCGTCTCGTACCAGATCTTGCCCGCCCGCTCCCAGCTGAAACCACCGAGCGCGATGGCGGCGAGCGCGAAGGCGCGGTTGGGGATGCCGGAGTTGATGTGCACTCCGCCGTCGTCCGCCTCGGTGTCAAGGTAGTCGTCCATGGACCCGACCTGCGGGTCGCGCCCGATCCGAGGATCGTCGTACGCGGTGCCCGGTTCGATCATCGAGCGCAGTGCCTTCGCATTCACCGACGGAAGAAACAGCCCTTCCCCGATCAGCCAGTCGGCTTCGGCGGCGGTCTTCCCGGCCGCCTGCTGCTTGGCCATCGATGCGAACACGTCGGAGACACTCTCGTTCAGCGCGCCGGACTGACCCTGATAAGTCAGGCCCGCCGTGTACTGCGTGACTCCGTGGGTGAACTCGTGGGCCATCACATCCGGTGGCTTGGTGAAGCGATCGAAGATCTCGCCATCCCCATCGCCGAACACCAGTTGGGTGCCGTCCCAGAACGCGTTGTCGTAGCGGTCGCCGTAGTGCACGGTGACCGACACGACCCCTCCTCGGCCGTCCAGGGAGTCACGGCCGAATTGATCGGCGAACAGCGCCATCACCTCCCCGCTGGAGTCGAAGGCCTCGTCGACCGCCACGTCGCCGCTGGCGGGGTCGCCATCACCGCGGACCCGCCGTCCGGGAAGCGTCTCGGTGTGGTCGGCAGAGTGCACGACGCGCAGGTCGGCAGCCGCTCGCACATCCGGCCGGGCCGGCGGAGGCTGACGGTCGGCCTCTGCTCGCTGTGCCCGGAGTCGCCGGTCGGCCTGCAGAGTGCTGTGACCGGACGAGGCGATCGCCTCGTCGCCGACCGACACCAGATGGTGCAGCAGATAGGGCGGGACGAATGAACAGGTGCACGGGAAACAGGCGCGGGGGGCACGGGCACTGGCGACCACGACGAGCACGGGGGGAGTCCTTCCATCGGCAACGGTGGCCGGGCAGCCGACCGAGTCGGATTGTCCGATGCGCTACCGACAGTTTGCGCCACATCGGGGCCCATGTTTCGAGCGGGTGAGCGGCCGCGGCCTGTCCACGCCGGCTCAAACGGTGCCTCGAAGGGACAACAGAACCGAAAAGTGCCACCGGATCCTCGGGCTAACTCGTGTGAGGCATGTCAGCTTTATGACATCGCCTAAAGAGGACGCGTGTGGAGATGACTTTCCTGCCCGTGCTTGCGTAGATTAGTCCCCGTCGTCAGGTGGTACGACGTGTGTCGTGTGGGAACGACGTGCGGAGTACTGAACAGAAGGGATTTCTCACATCATGAATAAGGTCAAACTCACCCGAAGAGTCGCAGCGGCCGCGGTGTCGCTCGCCTTGGCCGGCGGCGCCTTCGCCGTCGCTCCGCTGAGCGCGGATGCCGCCAAGAAGAGCAACTACCAGGTCAGCGCGATCGACAGCGTCGACACCTCATACGGTGCGGCCGACAACCCGGCCCAGCTGCTCGTCAACGGCATCTAGTCATCGGCCGGGTCAGGTCGGCCGATCCACCAAGAACTTCCGCAAGGAAGCCGGGATACCTGACGATCCCGGAGATTTGACTGGCGATGTGAGCGCCGGTCGAATCTACAACCCCATAAGTCGGGAAGGATTTTTCCCCGAGGTCCTTCCCGATCTCCTCCCCCTGGGCTACGTCCGCGGTTCCACTGGAACCGCGGACGTAGCTTTTTCTGGGTTTGCGCCAGGGCAGAGCGTAGGACCACCGCCCGCTCGCCGAGGTGGCCGATCGGGGGAGCCGAGCGGGGATCGTCAGCTTGCCCGGCTCGAACGCCGCCGGGGGGTCAGTTCCACAGCGCTCGGACCGGGTCCAGAACCGCCGGAGCTCGTCTCCTCGCCCGAGCCTGCGGGCTTCGCTCCGCGCAGTGCATCGGCGCGTACCAGCGCCGCACCCAGCTGCAGCCGGGTCGTCACGCCCAGCTCGTCCATCAGTTCCGAGATCCAACGACGCACCGATCTGACGTTGATGCCCAGCTGGGTGGCGATCGCGCTGTCGGTGGAACCGGTCATCAGCAAGGAGATGAGCATCTGGCGGCGCGGGTCGTTCTCGCTGAAGCCGGAGGTGACGATCGGCACCGACGCGTCCCACACCGTCTCGAACAGCCACTGCAACGCCTCGACCAGCATCGGATGCCGGGTCACCGATGCGCGCAATTCCTGCCCCGGGAAGTAGGAGCGCATCGAGGGGATCAGGGCGACCTGGGCGTCGACCAGTATCAGCTTCATCGGGACGGGTGCGGTCCGGGACTGCTCGCCGCGCTCGGCGAACAGCGCCAGTTCCGCAAGACGGTCGCTGTCGAAGCCCGGATGGTAGATGCCGCGGAGTCTCACCCCGCGTTCGAGCGCCTGCCACTCCGGGGCGATCTCATCCAGGTCCTGAGCGGTGGCATTGGGACGCGGCTGGACGTACGGCGGCTTGTCGAACGCGCAGATCTCCTTCTTGGCTCCGTTGCAGATCTCCCGGCGGGCAGCGATGATGCCATCGCGGCCGACGACGATCTGGATGTCGTTGTCCGGTGTGTTCTGGGTGGCGGCGAGCAGGTGTGAGTGCAGCGATTCGGCGGCGACCGTGGCCATCTCGAGCTCGGACAGTCGTTGGGCGCGCATCGCGTTGGCGACCTCGAGCAGCGGTAATGCCTGCCACAGACCCGGGGAGAGCTCGGCGGCCAGACCGAGGTTGCGGAGCTCTTGAAGTGCACGATCGGTGGCATCGGGATCGGTCGTGGTCAGCCGGGCGATCTCGGGAACCGTGCCCGAAGCCATCGGCGCCAGCCCGACGTACACGGCTTCGGCGTCGGCGCTGATGCCCAACGGTTGGAGCATCTGGGTCCCCCTCCCACGCCTCCCGTGCCGGACCGGACGGGTCGGCATTCGCTTGCCGCGATTATCCGCGTGCTCGGCTTCCAATCTTGCAGACTACGCTGCTCGCGTCGATCAGAGCCGCCCGATTCGCCGGGTGGCACACAGATGGGAGTGACCATGGCGGAACTAGCCGAGATCGGTGTCACCGGTCTGGCCGTGATGGGTCGCAACCTCGCCCGCAACTTCGCCCGGCACGGGCATCGGGTCGCGATCCACAACCGGACGTACGCGAAGACCCGGTCCTTGGTCGATGACCACGGCGCCGACGGCACGTTCATTCCAAGCGAGTCGATGGCCGATTTCGTTGCCTCCCTGGCGCGTCCGCGTCGGGTGCTGATCATGGTCAAGGCCGGCGCCGGCACGGACGCGGTGATCGAGGACCTGATCCCGCTGATGGAGGAGGGCGACATCATCATCGATGCCGGCAATGCCCACTTCCCGGACACGATCCGGCGCGAGAACTACCTCAAGTCGAAGGGTCTGCACTTCGTGGGCACCGGCGTGTCCGGTGGCGAGGAGGGCGCGCTCAACGGCCCGTCGATCATGCCCGGCGGATCGCGGGAGTCCTACGACTCGCTGGGCCCGCTGCTGGAGAGCATCTCGGCGAAGGTCGACGACAGCCCTTGCTGCACCTATGTCGGGCCCGACGGTGCGGGGCACTTCGTGAAGATGGTGCACAACGGCATCGAGTACGCCGACATGCAACTGATCGCGGAGGCCTACGACCTCATCCGCCAGGGCACGGGAATGTCCAGCGCCGAGATCGCGGAGATCTTCACGTCCTGGAACTCCGGTGATCTGGAGTCGTTCCTGATCGAGATCACCGCCGAGGTGCTGGCGCACGTCGACGCCAGTGGCCAGGCGCTGGTGGACGTGATCCTCGACCAGGCCGAGCAGAAGGGCACCGGTCGCTGGACGGTGCAGAACGCCCTCGACCTCGGCGTGCCGATCACCGGGATCGCCGAGGCGACGTTCGCCCGAGCGCTGTCCGGCTCGGTACCCCAGCGCGAGGCGGCCCGGGCGGCACTTCCAGGACACACCGCCGAGTGGTCGATCACCGATCCGGATGCCTTCATCGAGGAGGTCCGGCAGGCGCTGTATGCCTCGAAGGTGGTCGCCTACTCTCAGGGTTTCGACCAGATCGCCGCGGCCAGCGAGGAGTTCGGCTGGGACATCGACCGTGGCGCGATGGCGCGGATCTGGCGGGGTGGCTGCATCATCCGCGCCCGCTTCCTCAACCGGATCACCGAGGCGTACGAGCGCACGCCCGACCTGGCCCTGCTGATCGCCGACCAGTACTTCACCGATGCCATCTCCAGCGCCCTGCCGGCCTGGCGCCGGGTCGTCGCCACGGCTGCCCAGAACGGGGTCCCCATCCCGGCGTTCTCGTCCTCGCTGGCCTACTACGACGGCATCCGCGCCGAGCGGTTGCCGGCCGCCCTGATCCAAGGGCAGCGGGACTTTTTCGGCGCGCACACCTACCGGCGGGTCGACAGGCCGGGGACCTTTCACACCGAATGGAGTGAGGATCGCCGTGAGACCGCGGTGTCCGGCCACGACGCCCAGGTGCTGCCGCCGGAGCCGGCGGAGAAGGCGACCGACCGCCCGTCGTGACGTCGGCCCGGACCGGCGAGCGTCGGGAGTCGGCCGCCAGGTCCGCCGGGTGGCGTGTCGGTGCGGACTCCGCGCTGCCCGACCCCCTGAAGACGAGCCCGGCCGTCGGCCCGAATGGCGTCCGGTTGTGGAGTCTGATGGGCTGATGCCATGAGCGATGACAGTGAGGCGAACGCAACCTCGCCAACGGGTCCGTCCCCGGACGAACCGCCCATCGTCCTGGTCGTGATGGGGGTTTCCGGGACGGGCAAGTCCACGGTGGCCGGGATGCTGGCCGGCCGGCTCGGTTGGGATTTCGAGGAGGGGGATGACCTCCATCCGGCGTCCAACGTGGCCAAGATGGCCTCGGGGCGACCGCTGACCGATGAGGACCGCAGACCCTGGTTGGAGACCATCGCCTCCTGGATCCGGGCCCACACGACCGCCGGCGCCCCCGGGATCGTCACCTGCTCGTCGCTGAGGCGGGCGTATCGAGACGTGCTCAGCGGACCCGGTGTCGCGTTCGTCCACCTCGACGGCAGCCGGCAGGTGATCGCCGAGCGGCTGAGCAAGCGGTTCGACCACTTCATGCCGAGCAACCTGCTGGACTCCCAGTTCAGCACCCTGGAGCCGCTCCAAGCCGACGAAGCGGGAATCGTCGTCCAACTCGCTCAGGGTCCGGCCGAGGAGGTGGCCGAGATCATCACCAGGTTGCACCTCGCAGTTCCTCCACCGGCGGTGGTGAGCGATACGGGGCAGATCGACTGACGGAAGCTCGCGGGCCATCCAACGGCGCTCGGCCCCAGCAGCCGGGCGCAGGCAGGGGTCAGAGGCCGCGGAGGAAGTCGACGTCGTCGTCGGGGGCCTTGGGCGGGTGACCTCTCGCTGCTCGATCACCGCGGCTCTCCGTATTCGGACGGCCCAAGAACAGCCAGCTGACCGCACCGATCAACGGCACGCAGATGACGAAGGTGGCCCACAGCCAGCGAGGCATCCGGCGCACGGCATACGGCTCAGCCTGAGCGACCTCGACCACGCAGTAGATGGTCAGCAGCGCCACGATGACGATCGGCAGATAGCGCCCCATGAGCCAAGCGTACGCGCGCCGGTCTCGGGAGGCGATACCCCGACCGACGTTGCCAAGCGTCGCTAGGCTGGCCGTCATGCTCGTGCCGTCACGCCCTGGTCGCGGTGGGCCGGGAGACGGGTCGACGCCGCCTCGGTTGGACAGCAAGATGGGCGTCGTCGTGCTGACTCAGGGAGGTCGACCGGCGGATCTCGAGCGCGGTCTGACTTCGCTGCTGAGCCAGCGCCACGTCGATCTGGACATCGTCGTGGTCGGCAATGGTTGGGAGCCGGCAGACCTGCCCGAGGGCGTACGCGGACACGGTCTGCCGGGGAACCTCGGCATTCCGGCCGGCCGCAATGCCGGGGTGCCGCTGGTCGGGGGCGACCTGTTGTTCTTCCTCGACGATGACGCGAGCCTGCCACGCGACGACGTCTTGGCCTCGATGGTTGCCGAGTTCGCCGAGGACCCCGATCTCGGACTGATCCAGCCGCGAGTGGTGGACGCCGATGGACGCCCGGCACCGCGTCGCTGGACCCCGCGACTACGGGTCGGCGACCCCGCCCGCAGCATTCCCGCGATGTCGGTCTGGGAGGGGGCAGTGGCGATCCGTCGGGATGCGTTCGACTATGCCGGCGGCTGGCCCGAGCCGTTCTGGTATGCCCATGAGGGAATCGAGCTCGCCTGGCGGGTGTGGGATGGCGGCTTCCATGTGAAGTACGACGGCAAGATCGAGGTGCATCATCCGGCCATCGAACCCACCCGGCATGCCGAGTTCTACCGCTTCCAGGCGCGCAACCGCGTGTGGCTGGCCCGCCGAAACCTGCCGCTGCCGATCGGGATCTGCTACGTCTTGAGCTGGGCACTGGTAGGAGGCGTACGGCTGCGTGCGCGGGAGGCGGTCGCCGAGACCATCCGAGGCTATCGGCTGGGCCTCAGCCTGCCCTGCGGCGAGAGACGACCGATGCGTTGGCGCACCGTCTGGCGGATGCTGCTCGCCGGCCATCCACCGATCATCTGACCACCCTCCGGCCAGGCCCGGCCATCTGCGATTGCCCTCCACCCGGAAAGTGGGCGCTGGTGACAACTCTGCCCGGCGTGTCGTTGTCAGACGCGCCCACTTTTCCGGGGGCGGGGGGAGGCAGGGAGTTCTGGGGGCAGGGCGGGGAAGGTCAGCGGCCGACCACGAGGCCCGAGGCCAGCGCAACCGCTACCACCAGCTCCGCGCTGCCGGTCGCTTTCAGCACCGCGATCAGGGCCGGCCCGGCGGCACCACCGAGCACGGCGCGGATGGCTGGAACCAGGAGCGCGAAACCGGTCAGGCCGAGCAGCGCCCACCAGGTCGTGACTGCTGCCACCGTCAGCACTGAGGCCGCGGCCAGCCCGACGAGCGCGACGTACAGCCCGCGGGTGTACCGATCCCCCAGCCGGGTTGCGAGCGTTCGCTTGCCGGCGGCCCCGTCACCCACGATGTCGCGCAGAT
Source organism: Propionibacteriales bacterium (assembly GCA_038257965.1). Classification (GTDB taxonomy): domain Bacteria; phylum Actinomycetota; class Actinomycetes; order Propionibacteriales; family Propionibacteriaceae; genus Microlunatus. Next base: position 3,353 of record JBBSQJ010000032.1, on the reverse strand, counting down.
TGTTGGCCACCAGGATCGCGCAGGCCAACCCGCCGATCCCGACACCGGCGATCAGCGCGGGCACCGGGACCCGCCCCAGCTGGACGTACGTCGTGCCGCAGACCGCGACCAGCCCGAAGAAGACGAACACGAAGACCTCGCCCAGACCCACGTAGCCGTACGGGCGCCTGCCGCCGGTGTAGTACCACGCGGCAAGCACGCACGACGCACCGACGACCAGCAACCACCAGTGCGCCGTGAGCAGCACGACGGCGAGACCGGCAAGCCCCGCGACGCCGAAGGAGGCGAACGCGGCCGCCTTGACGGTGCCAGGTCTGGCCAGGCCCGACCCCACCAGACGCACCGGTCCGACGCGACCGCGATCTGTGCCACGGATCCCGTCGGAGTAGTCGTTGGCGTAGTTGACCCCGATCTGCAGCGCCAGGCTGACCAGCAGAGCCAGCAAAGCAGCGAGCCCGTCGAAACCGGCGAAGAACGCGGCCACGCCGGTGCCGACCAGCACGGGGGAGACGGCGGCCGGCAACGTGCGGGGACGTGCGCCGGACACCCACTGGGCGACGGTGGGGTGCGACCAGACCTCGGCGCTCAACGTCGGCCTTCCGCCTGGCAACCGACCGCCGAGAATTCCCTACGCAGGCGGTGCCGATCGATCTTGCCACCTGGTGTGCGCGGGAGTGGGTTGCGGTGGAGGAGGCGCTTCGGCAGCGCATGGGCGGGCAGCGACCGGGCGAGGTGGGCACGCAGATCATCGAGCTCGCTCCCCGGGACTCCTTGCGCCGCATCGGTCACCGCAACCACCACCGTGCCCCACTCCCAATCCGGCACTCCCAGCACGACCACCTCCGCCGATCGCAGGTCCGCCCAACCCCGAGCCGCCTGCTCCACGGCCGCGAGATCGACGTTGAGCCCGCCGGAGATCACCACGTCGTCCAGCCGACCGAGGAGCTCGAGTCGACCGTCGCACCAGCGGCCACGGTCGCGGGTGTGGAACCCCGTACCGCTCAGCGCCCGTGCCGTCAGGTCCGGCCGTAGCCGATAACCGGAAAAGACCATCGGACCCGACAGCGTGATCGCCTCGTGTTGGTCGATCTCCACGCTCACCCCGTCCAGCGGCCGCCCGTCGTAGACGCATCCACCACAGGTCTCGCTCATCCCGTACGTCGTGACGACCCGGATCCCGGCCGCGCGGGCCCGGCTCAGCAGCGCAGCCGGCACCGGTCCGCCACCGAGCAGGACGGCGTGCAGGCGGGACAGGGCCCGCGTGAGCACCTGGTCCTCCAGTGCGCGAGACAGTTGGGTCACGACGATGGACAGGTAGCTCGGTCGCGACGCGGAGAGCTCGACCTGTGGCAGATCGGTCAGGTCGCTGCGGATCGCCCGCACGTCGGTGCCGGCCGCGATGGCCCTGGCGTGGACCATGAGGCCGGCTACGTAGTGACCGGGCAGCGCGAGCAGCCAGTTCCCCGGCCCACCGAGCCGCGCATGCGTCGCCGCGACCGACGCCCGGATGGCTGCGCGAGACAGCACGACGCCTTTCGGTCGGCCGGTGGATCCGGAGGTGACCGCGATCGCCCCCGCGTCCACCTCCGTCACGGGCAGCTCGGCTCGCAGCATCGCCGACACGCCCGCCCGTTCGACGGGATCGCTCGGCAGGGGGGCGACCGGTGGTCCACCGTCCAACGCTGCGGCCAGGGCCCCTCGGAGGTCGGCCGCCTCGACCGGGCTCAACGTCACGGCCACCAGGCTAGTGGCGCGCCCAGCGAGCGAGTCCAGGACTCGGCGACACCGGTGCGTCGAGGCAGAGTGTGGAGGGCGGGGTGCCGGCGGTGGCCTACCCTCGGTGCCCGTGTGGACGTACGAGCTCGGACTGCGCACCAGATTCCGGGGGCTGACCCGACGACAGGGGATGGTCTGGCGTGGTCCGGCCGGTTGGGCGGAGTGGAGCCCATTCCTGGAATACTCCGGGAGTGAGCTGGTGCCGTGGTTGCGCGCCGCACAGGAGGCCGCCGACGACGGCTGGCCCGCGCCGGTGCGCGACACGATCCCGGTCAACTGCACCGTTGCGGCGGTCGGGCCGGAGCAGGCGTTTGCGCTGGCCGCCGACTCGGGCTGCCGCACGGCCAAGGTCAAGGTCGCGGAGCGCGGTCAGACCTTGCTCGACGACCTGGACCGGGTGGCCGCGGTCCGTGACGCCCTCGGCCCGGACGGCCGGGTCAGGATCGACGCCAACGGGGCCTGGGACGTCGATGCCGCGCTGGCCGCGATCGCGAAGTTGACGACGTACGGCCTGGAGTACGTCGAGCAACCCTGCTCGACGGTGGAGGAGCTGGCCGATCTGCGTCGTCGACTGGCCCGCGCCGGCCTCGATGTGCCGATCGCCGCGGACGAGTCGATCCGACGTGTCGACGACCCGCTGCGCGTGTCGCGGTTGGCCGCTGCCGATATCGCGGTGCTCAAGGTCCAACCGCTCGGCGGCGTCCGGGCCTGCCTGGATCTCGCCGATCGGATCGAGCTGCCGGTCGTGGTCTCCAGCGCCTTGGAGACCTCGATCGGGATCCGGGCCGGCGTCGCCCTGGCTGCCGCGCTCCCGGACTTGCCGTACGCCTGCGGCCTGAACACCGTCGCACTGCTCGTCGAGGACCTCGCAACCCGGCCGGTGGTCGCCCGAGACGGGCAGCTGGCGGTCGCGGGCCTGGACATCGACCAGCGGGTGCTCGATCGCTGCGCCGCCGACGCCGAGACGACGACGCTCTGGCAGGCTCGTCTCGTGGAGACCGAGCGGCTGGCCCGGCGAACGACCGGCGGGTGAGCGGCGGGTGAGCGGCAGTGCGGACGAGGCGGTCAGGCAGGGTGCCGGGGGGCCGTGCCGAGTCGGACGACCGGTCGACGACTCGGCGCGGAATGGAGCAGACGGTGTCGCGACACCGGTCGAGGCCCCGGCAATCGCGTGCGCCCGGACGGTGGTGGGTGCGCTTCTCGCCGCGGGGGTGCGGGAGGCCGTACTCGCGCCCGGCTCGCGCAGTGGCCCGCTCGCCTACGTCTTGACCGCCGCGGATCGGGATGGTCTGCTCCGGCTCCATGTCCGGATCGACGAGCGAACTGCCGGCTTCTTGGCGTTGGGGCTGGCCAAGGCGAGCGGCCGTCCGGTGCCCGTGATCTGCACGTCGGGCACGGCCGCGGCCAACCTGCACCCTGCGGTCCTCGAGGCCTCGGCGGCCGCCGTCCCGCTGGTGGCGATCACGGCCGATCGACCGGCGGCGCTGCGCCCCAGTGGCGCCCACCAGACGACCGACCAGCGTCGGCGGGTCGGCGCCGCCGTTCGTGGGTTCGCCGCCGGCGAGGCTTCCTGGCCG
>JBBSQJ010000031.1:0-25579 GCA_038257965.1 Propionibacteriales bacterium | reverse complement strand
CGCGTTCGAGACCATCATCGAAGGAGTCGACGGGTTCGACCATCCCGACGCCACCCGGATCCGGCCCCGCTGGAGCGGCGAACGCTTCGACCTCCACGAATGCGTCCAAGCCCTGTTCCGCATGCGACTACCCGACGACCAGGGCGCAGACGGGGAGGAAGCGTGGGAAGCCGCATAATGCTCACACCGGCGCCGGTGCGGTGTGTTCAGGCGCCGGTGAGGTGTGTTCAATGGCCGCGTTCATGCGGTTCTGACCCATCGCGGCGGGCTGGTCAGGCGATCGCGAGTCCGCCGAAGCGATCCTCAGCTGCCGCTCCCGCTGCTCGACCCCGTTGTCCTCCGGTTGACGGCGGCATCACCAGATCTTCTGAGAGTTGCAGGATTGGTGCCCTGGCCGCGAACCATGCCGTGTGCACCGTGAATGGGGGGCGATTGCGAAGTGGTTGCAGGATCAGCCCTGTTCGAGGTAGCCCAGTAGCTCACCCAGCGTCCCGTAGCCGCGCAGACAGGCGGGTTCGGTGGGTGCGGTCTCACAGGTTGCGTTGACTTGATGCCGCATCGCGTTGTCGAGCGCGGTCATGCTGGCCTTCGACAACACCCAGCCCAGCGGTGCGCTCACTTCCGGTTGGGCGCTCCGATCGACGACGATCACTCGCCGGGGGAACGCGTCGGCGACGGCGTCGCAGTCGACGACACTCGAGCCGCGGAGCGGGCAGATGGAGCGGGTCCGCACCGTCGTGGCCGCCCGCTGCAGGAGCGCATCGGTCTGGGTGAGCGTCGCTCTGCCACGCAGATAGCCGACCGCTGGGAGCAGCAACTCGCTTTGTAGCTTGGGTGGTTGAGTCAAGCGCGCCGCGGTCGCCTGCTCGTTGGTCAAGAACACCACGAGCGGCATGACGAGCGGTTGATCACGGTTGCCGGAGGAGACGACGGCGTCGTTGTGAGCGCGCACCTGGGCCAGCCACTGGGCTGAGAGGTCGGTGATCGTGGCCAGCCCGGTGTTCTCGATGTAACCGCCGTCGATCAGCTGGGTCCTGGACCAGGCATCGTCGCCGCTCGATCCGGGCACCGAACAGCCGCCGACGACGCCGCCGGGTGTGACGTACGGGAAGCGTGCGGTCAGCAACGCGGCCGTCGAGGCATCGACAGGGCCCAGACAGCCGGCGCCAGTGCCGCCGACCGGGCCGTACGCTGCGAACAGGTCAACCGTGCGAGCGCCCGGCCCGACCCGGTGGTCGCACTGCTGTTCGCCGGTGGATGGCGTGGGCTGTTCGAGGTCGAGCTGGCTGACCCAGGCGCGGCACTGGTTGGCCACACTGCTGGAGTTGAGGACGAGCGGACCTGTCGCCGGCGATTGCGTGTCCGCGTCGGCGAGGAACGGCACGGGCCCCCATGGTCGAGCACCGAATGCCCCGTTCCATCCGAGCTCGATCAGACGCGCCCGATCTGCCCAGGTCCGTGGGGGTGCGACGCCGGCCGAACCGATCGGGACACCGGTGGCGCCGTACGCTGGGTCGCGGCCGAACGTACCGATCACCGCCTCGGCGAGTGGTCTGGGTTGAGCCATCGCGCGGACGGCCGCGACCGCCTTGTCTGAGCCCGGATCGGACGGTGTTCCGGAGAATCGGGCCACTGTCAGGCCGACGGAACCACCGCTGGCGCCGCCGGAGAAGAGGGTGGACCGGGCGCCGCAGCCGTTGGTCGCCTCGTCGATCGCGGCCAGACCTTGCACCGTCCAGTAGGCGGCGCGGATGCCTCCGCCCTCGGCAGCGATCATGATCATCGGCCGGACCCGCTGACCGTTCACCTCCACCACGCAGCCCGGCTGAGCCAACCAGTGGGTCAGGAGATCGGTGACCGCCGGCCGGGTCACAGGCTGCCCGGTTCGCGGATGATCGCTCACCTCGTGGATGGTGCTTCCGCCCGCGGTCAGCCCGGCCAGGACGACGGTGATCACCAGCACGCTGACCAGGGGTGTGCGCCGAAGTCCGAGGACGCGGAAGACCTCGGCGGTGGGCCGCTCCTGGATCAACAGGCCGGCGGCCGCGGGAATGCCGATCAGGGCGCTCAAGGAGAGGATGGCTACGGCTGACACGCCCAACCGGGCGGCGACTCCGGGAAGGAGGCAGAGCAGGACGAAGACGGTGAGCACGGCGGCAAGCAGGATCCAGCGGCCACGCAGTCGGGTCGCTGCCATTACTCCGACCGATCTCAGCGGGTCGACCAAGGTGCTGGCGGAGACCCTGGTCGCCAACAGCCAGCTGACAAGCCACGGACCGACGACGGCGGCCAACCCGACCAGGAGGAAGAAGCCGGAGGCGTAGCGATCCACTCCGGTGATCGACGGACCCAACATCACCACCGAGAGGTAGGACCGGATCAGTCCGAGACCGCCAACCGTGATCGCGGTGAGCGCGAGTGCGTGCCCGGCGAATGCGATCGTGGCCACCTCGCGGTCGTCGAATCGTGGGGGGTCGTCCGGAATCGCCCATCGAGGTCGGATCTGCCACGCCCGGCGCAAGATCCACGACGCCACGATCACGGCGGCGGGAACGGCACAGAAGGTGGCCAGGCGTCCCAACAGGATCGGTGCGTCCATCGTCAGCGCCGCGACCAGCGCCGCGGACAGCGGAATGGCGATGCCGAGCAGCCAGATGCTCAACAGCGGGTCGTCCCTCGTGCCGAGATAGGCGATTCGTCGCCGCAGCCGGCGGAAGTCGGTGAACACCTCACCGACCATCGTTGCCATCAGTCGTATGTCGCGCCACAGCCGCTCGCGTAGCCGGGTCGGCCACGAGCCGTGGTTCTCCGAGCACCCGTCGGACGGCGCCGGGAGCAACTCGGGTTGATCGCGCGTCGGTGGCTGCGCCGCGGCAGTCCGATCGCTCATGGGCGGCCCCAGCGGTTGGGGAGCAGGGCCGTCTTCGACCCGGTGGCGCTCCGCCCAGCCGGTCCGGAAGCGGGCGAGCACCTCGAGCAGGATCGCGACGGCAATCAGAGCCAGGATGGCGCACGCCGCCTGGCCCCATCCACGGCCGCCGTCGGAGACCCAACGCCGTTGGACGTCGGGAAGCTGCTCCAGGATCGGGCTGCCGGAGAGCACCGTCAACACGAAGAGCGGGATGACGAGAGCCACGGAGAACCGATGGTGCATCAGGGCGCGCGCGGTCCGGATCAGCGTCGGCCGCGGGTCGGTGGCCTGCGCTGGGCGTTGCGGGACGACGCACCGGATCGCCACCGCCGCGAGCAAGCCGATCAGCAACCACCACTTCACGGTCGTCGCCAGATCGAGGAACCCGCGCAACAACGGCGACGGCGAGCGCGACAGCATCAGCACCACCGCGCAGCCGGTCTCGACGATGTCCCCCGCCACGATGATCATCACGAGTCGTCGGAGCCAACGCTGCACGAGCGCGGATCGGAAGCAGGCACGGACGAGACCGAACAGCAACAAGGCGTACGCGGCGATGAACACGACGTCCACGACGAGATGCCAGGCAAGGATGGTTCGGAAGAGTCGGTTCTCGATCAGGCCGGAGCCGACGACCTCGATCCAGCCAGCTTGCCGCTCGCGGGCATCGAGTCCGAAGAGGACCGACAACGGCCACGCTCGTCCTTGATCATCGACCACACGTTCGGACTGGGCGTTGATCTCGATCAAGGCGACGACGGCGGCAGCAGCGGCGGCCAGCACCAGTCCCCACAGGTAGCGTCGAGGCGGTGGAGGCTCGTCGGCGGCCGGTGCCGAGACTGGGGTCGATCCGGTGGCCGACTCCTCGATCTGCGCACTCACCGCCACGCCTCCCGCTTCCTCCGACGCCGCCGGATCCTATGGCATGGTGTCCCACCGCTCGACGGCGAGCAAGCGATATGCGCATCACTGCCGATCGAGGAACTCCAGCACCTCGGTCTGATCGACTCCCGGGAATGCGCCGGCGGGCAGGCTGGCCAGCAGCGCCGAGTGCACCCGGGCGCTCGGCCAGCTCGCATCGCCCCAGCGGGCGGCGAGTCCCGGCGGGGGCTCCGTGCAGCAGGTCGGGTCTGGGCAACGCGACGCCGAACGGTGCGGCGTCCCGCGACCACGGAACCACTTCACGTGCTCGTACGGTGTTCCGACCGAGATCGAGTAGGTATCGCGATCGCCCTGCTCGGCGACCGCCGTACACCAGAACGTGCCGCTGGGTGTGTCGGTGTACTGCTGGTAGGGCTCGGTCCGGTCCGGCTGATCGAACACCGCCCGTGCCGTCCAGAAGCGGCAGACCCGCTGGCCTTCCACCGATCCGCTGTTGTCGCTCGGGAAGGTGACGCCGTCGTTCGCGTATGCCTTGTAGATGATCCCGGAGGAGTTGATCTTCATGAAGTGCACCGGGATGTCCAAGTGGATGGTGGCCAGGTTGGTGAACCGGTGAGCTGCCATCTCGTACGACGTCAGGTAGCGATCGCGCAGATCCTCGATCTCCAGATCCTTGGCCTGCTTGGCTTCTCGAAGATAGGAAACTGCGCAACGTTGCGGGATGAGCACGGCGGCCGCGAAGTAGTTGACCTCCACCCGCTGGGCGAGGAAGTCCGCGTAGTCGGCAGGCGGGCGGTGCTGCAACACCACGTGGCCGAGTGCGGCGAGCGCCAGCGTGCGCTGCGCCGCACTGTCGCTGGTGGGGCGGAAGATGCGTTTGCCGGCCAGATCGGTGACCGAACGAGTCGACGTCGGAAGGTCGGGGACCGGGTGCAGGGTGAAGCCCATCCGGTCGGCGATGGCGTTGACCCGGTGACGGGTCAACGGCCCGCCGTCGTGATCGATGCCGAGGAGCAGGTCGTCGGCGAGTTCCTCGATCGCGGGGAAGTAGTTGTCGGAGGCTCGCATCCGGGTTCGCAATGCCGCGTTGGCCCGTCGGGCGTATTCCGGCGTCGCGTCCCGTTCGGCCCGAAGACCCGCGATCCGCTGGTGGAGGGCCACCAAGGACTCGAGTGCGTCCGTCGGTAACCGCGGCCCCGCCTTGACCGGCTGGATCCCCGAGCAGGTGAAGGCGGGCGACTGCTGGGCGCGCTCGAGTTCGAGTTCGAGTGCGGCGCGTCGACTGGGGGCGGCGTCGGTGAGCAGGTCGGCCAGGGCACAGCCGAGTGCGGCAGCCAGCGCGGCCAGGGTCGACACCTTCACCTCGCGCTTGCCGGTCTCGAACAAGGACAGCGCGGACGGCGACAGACCGACCCGCTCACCGAGTGCCTCCAAGGTGAGCCCGGCCGCCTTGCGACGATGCCGGATTCGCTTGCCGATGACCAGCGGATCGGGCCCGCGGACCGGGCTGACCTTCGAAGCTGCGTCCATCCGAGCCGAGATGAGACGAAGCTCGTGCGCACCGTCAATTTGTAGGGTTTTTGACCGAGACAGCGGTGGGCTAGGGGCCATATCAAGATTCCAGCCGGTCGTGCAGGAGCAGTCAAGACCCTTTCGGTGTCAAGAAGTGAATATTTTGATCAGATTGGTGAACCCCTTGACCCGGTGAGACACCTCAGAGTGGTGTCACACCGGTTCCCGAGCAGACGACCAAGGAGACCTGAGATGACGACGATGCTGCCGCCCAACACCCACGAACGGATCGAGACGTCCGCCCGGAAGAGGGCCGAACATCTGCTGCAGCGTGATTGGGCGACGAATCCTCGCTGGGCCGGTGTGGAGCGCAGCTACACCTCCACCGACGTCGTCGATCTGAGGGGGTCGCTGGTCGAGGAACAGACGCTGGCACAACACGGCGCGGCGCGGCTGTGGCAGCTGCTGCACGAGCAGTCATTTGTCCGGGCGCTCGGCGCTCTGACCGGGAACCAGGCGGTGCAGCAGGTGAAGGCCGGTCTACAGGCCATCTACCTGTCGGGCTGGCAGGTGGCCGCCGACGCCAATCTCTCGGGTCACACCTATCCCGACCAGAGTCTCTATCCGGCCAACTCGGTGCCGGCGGTGGTCCGCCGGATCAACAACGCCATGATCCGAGCCGACCAGATCGCCTGGGCGAGCGGAGAGAGCCCGGATCGTCCTGGCGAGTTGATCGTGCCGATCGTGGCCGACGCCGAGGCCGGGTTCGGGGGGCCGTTGAACGCGCACGAGCTGATGAAGCAGATGATCGTCGCGGGCGCGGCGGGCGTGCACTGGGAAGATCAGCTGGCCTCGGAGAAGAAGTGCGGCCATCTGGGTGGGAAGGTGCTCATCCCGACCCGCCAGCATGTTCGTACGCTCAGTGCGGCCCGGCTCGCAGCCGACGTGATGGGAACGGACACCCTCGTGATCGCTCGCACCGACGCCCTGGCGGCGAACCTGATCACCTCCGACGTGGACCCGGTCGACGCGCCGTTCTGCACCGGTGAACGGACCGACGAAGGCTTCTACCGCGTGCAGCCCGGCCTGGACGCGGTGCTCGCTCGAGCCAAGGCGTACGCGCCTCACGCCGATCTGATCTGGGTCGAGACCGGCACTCCAGACCTCGGACTGGCCCGGGAGTTCGCCACCGAGTTGCACAAGGACTTTCCGGACAAGATGCTGGCCTACAACTGCTCGCCCTCGTTCAACTGGAAGGCGGCCCTGGATGATCGCCAGATCGCCGAGTTCCAAGATCGACTCGGCGAGCTGGGCTACCGGTTCCAGTTCATCACCCTCGCCGGCTTCCATGCCCTGAACCACTCGATGTTCAGCCTCGCCAAGGGCTATGCGCGGCACGGGATGACCTCCTACGTAGCCCTCCAGCAGGCCGAGTTCGCTGACGAAGGATCGGGTTACACCGCCACCCGGCACCAGGTCGAGGTCGGCACCGGCTATTTCGACAAGGTCGCCACGATCCTCAACCCCCACAGCTCGACGACCGCTCTCGCCGGCTCAACGGAGACCGCCCAGTTCCACTGACCACGTGCCCTGAGCCTGTCGAAGGGCTTGTGAGTATGTGCTCTGAGCCTGTCGAAGGGCTTGTGAGTATGTGCTCTGAGCCTGTCGAAGGGCTTGTGAGTATGTGCCCTGAGCCTGTCGAAGGGCACCTCGGCACCCCTCATCACTAGGAGAAATGATCATGACCATCATCGCGGAACCAACCTGCTGGACCGGCCGAGCTCCGAACGACACTGGCCGGACCCAGCCGCAGTACAGCCACCGGCCGTTCCGGTCCGAGCACCGGCCGCTGACCAGCCGAGTGCGGGTGATCGGCGAACCGGGCGAACGGTTCGACGAGATCCTCACCGAGGGTGCGCTGGACTTCGTCTGCGGGCTACATCGCGAGTTCGCCGGTCGCCGCGCGGAGTTGCTGGCGATCCGGCGCGGCCGTCGGGATGTCCCGCGTCCGCTCGACTTCCTGCCCGAAACGGCCTCGATCCGCAACGACCCCAGTTGGCGGGTGGCATCACCGGCGCCGGGTCTGGAAGACCGTCGTTGCGAGATCACCGGACCACCCTCACCGGAGACCACGATCAACGCTCTCAACTCTGGTGCTCGGGTCTGGGTGGCCGACTTCGAAGACGCCACATCGCCGACCTGGTTCAACGTCATCGACGGACAGCTCAACCTCTACGACGCGATCCGCCGGCAGGTCGACTTCGTCGGCGAGGACGGCCGACACCACGAGCTGGTCCGTGACCCGGCGACGATCATGGTCCGCCCGCGAGGCTGGCACCTCACCGAGAAGCATCTGGTGATGGACGGCCAGGCGATCCCGGCGGCGTTCGTCGACTTCGGACTGTACTTCTACCACAACGTGCTCACCCTGATCGGCAACGGGCGCGGACCGTACTTCTACCTGCCCAAGCTCCAGTCTCACCACGAGGCGCGGCTGTGGCACGACGTGTTCGCCTGGGCGGAGGAGATGCTCGGGATCCCGCACGGCACGATCCGGGCCACCTGCTTGATCGAGACCTTCCCGGCGGCGTTGGAGATGGCAGAGATCTTGTACGAGCTGCGCGAGTACTCCGCCGGGCTGAACGCCGGCCGCTGGGACTACCTCTTCTCCTTCATCAAGAGTTTCGCCGACGATCCGAGCCGAGTGCTGCCGAACCGGGACAAGATCACGATGACGGTGCCGTTCATGCGCGCCTTTACCGACCTGCTGGTCAAGACCTGCCACGAGCGCGGTGCTCATGCCATCGGCGGGATGGCTGCTTTCGTGCCGAGTTCGGCAGATGCGAGGGCGAGCGCCACAGCGCTGGACCGTACGAGAAACGACAAGTCCCGCGAGGCCGGCGACGGGTTCGACGGCTCCTGGGTGGCACACCCGGCTTTGGTCGGGACCTGTACCGAGGCATTCGACGGGGTGCTTGGCGAGCGGCCGGATCAGATCGCTCGGCAGCGCGAGGACGTCTCGGTGACCGCCAGAGAGCTGGGTGACCTCGGCGACTTGTCACGCTTCGTCAGCCTCGCGGGTGTGCGAGCCAACCTGCGAGGGCCGCTGACCTATCTCGCGGCCTGGGTGGGAGGCCGGGGAGCGGTGGCGATCGACGATCTGATCGAGGATGCGGCCACCGTGGAGATCTCCCGGATGCAGCTGTGGCAGTGGATTCGGCACTCCGCGATCACGACCAGCGGTGTCACCGTCACTTCGGAACTGGTTTCGGTGATGCTGGCCGAGGAGGTCGAGAGGATGCTGGAGCAGGCTCCGGCGCACGACCACCAGCGGATCCTGGCCGCCGAGGACATCGTGAAGCACGGTTGCCTGGGCGCGGAGTTCCCCTCCTTCGTCACCGGCTACGGCTACAGCCACTACCTGGCGTGTCGACGCTGATCCCGGACGCACACGTCGGGGACACGCATGCGATCCGAGTGATCAGGTCGGGGCTCGAGCAGGATCTTGGCCGTGCTCGAGTTGTCTTTGGTCGAGTTGTCTGTGCTCGAGTTGCCACAGTCACCAACGGCCAGTTTCCGGCACGGACGCTCTCGACGCAGCGCGCATCCCAGGCGTTCGGCCCGTGCCTTGCGACGTACGTTGGAGGCGGCCAGTCTGCTCGCGAGGGTCTAGACTTGGAGCAGAGGAGACGGAGGGAGACGAAGCGATGTCCGCCGATCGCAGCCACACCGGCGTGACCGCCCCGAGGCAGCAAACTCCACGGTTCCGCATCTGGCCACCCGTCGCGATCGCGGTGCCCTGGCTGCTCGGCGTCGCCGGCGGGCGTGCGTTCGACCTCCCGGTGGTCACGGGAGACCTCGTGACCGCGTCGGGATGGCTGTTGATCGGTGTCTTCGCGGTCTGGAACGGCTGGTGCCTGGTCCTGTTCGCCCGGCGACGCACGGGTCTGCTCCCGGGACAGTCCACCACCGCGTTGCTCAGCAGGGGGCCGTACCGGTACTCCCGCAACCCGCTCTACCTTGGGCTGCTCGTTCTGTACGTCGGCACTGCGCTGCTGGCCTACTCACCCGGGGCGCTGGCACTGCTCCCGCTCGCCTGGGCAGGCCTGCTGTGGGGGGCGATTCTGCCCGAGGAGCGCTACCTGCGCGCCGCCCTCGGCGACCCGTACGAGGCGTACTGTCGGCAGGTTCGCCGCTGGATCTGAGCGATCACCCGCCGAACCCTGACGGCAGGATCCATTGTCGTAGATCTCTTCTGCCACTGTGGAACGGAGGGTGAACGACCGGCGGCCCTGGTCCACCTGTTCGACCGGATCGTCGGCGGGCGATTCGTGGTCGCCGAACCGCGGGGTGCAGGATCGAGGAGTGAGGAATCAGCTGAGGTGTCGCGGCGGTGACCCCTGGTGTGCCCGGCGGCGGCGATGATCAGGCAACGCGTGATGGTGACCGGTCGGGTCCAGGGAGTGTTCTTCCGGGGCAGCTGTGCGCGGGAGGCGCAGCGGCTGGGCGTCCGGGGGTGGGTGCTCAACCGGGATGACGGTCGGGTCGAGGCGGTTTTCGAGGGAGAGCCAGGTGACGTCGAGGAACTGGTCGACTGGGCACGCACTGGTCCCGGGCAGGCCTACGTCACCAGCATCGAGGTCGAAAGTGAGCAGCCCGAGAACGAGACCGCCTTCGAGGTCCGTTGAGTGGCAGTTCGCGCCGGGAGTACCCGGCGACAGCCGCCACCTAACCGGCGCTCTGGCAATTCAGCTGGCGGGTCGGGGTCACGATCACGTCGACCGGGCAGTCCGACGGCCCGGTGGGCAGCGTGTCCACGACCTCGTCGTCGTTGAGCAGCAGCACGACGGCGGTCCCGCTGCGGACCAGCGGCAGGACCCGGTCGTACCAGCCGCCCCCTCGGCCGAGCCGATCGCCGGTCGCGGTGCCGGCCAGTCCGGGACACAGCACCACGTCGGCCCGCCCGATGGCCTCGGCGGGTAGGCGATCCGTCGTGGGCTCCCGGATACCCCGCGGTCCGGTCCGGAAATGGCCAGGTCCGGCATGGAACGCCCACGCCGGGACTGACCATGTCCCGTCGTTCGAGGCCGGCAGCAGCACCTGGATGCCTCTGGCAGTCAGCCACTCCACGACGGCTGCGGTGTCCGGCTCGGCGTCGGAGGACACATACGCAGCGACCACGCTGGGTTCGGAGATCTCCAGCCAGTCGGTCAGCAGGCGGGTTCGTGCTGCGTCATCGGTCCGGTTCGCCTGCTCGGACCACGCCGAATGCGCGGACCGCTCGGAGCGCCGCCGCCGTACGCGCCGGCGCAGCGCCTTCTTCGCCGCTGCCAGCGCGTCGTCTTGTCCCGGCACCTCGCTCACGGGGTCATCCTAGGAGTGCCGCGGTGCTGCGCCGCAGGACGAGCGACACCGGCACGTGGACCTCCTGCTGGGCCAGCGACTCGCCGGCAGCGAGGGTGAGAGCCATCGCGGCAGCCCACCGACCGAGGTCGGTAACCGGCTGGGCGATTGTGCTCAGCCCGTACGTCTGCGCCATCGTGTGGTCGTCGAAGCCCAGTACCGACAGGTCGTCGGGCACACGCAGCCCGAGTTGGGTCCAGGCCGAGATCACACTCATCGCCAGCTCGTCGGACTCCACCATGACGGCGGTCGGCCGGGTCGGGAGGGCAAGCAACTGGGCGACGACGGACTCTCCGTCGCCGGCACCGCCGGCCCGCAGCACCTGCTCGGCATCAGATCCGGCGCCTCGGGCGATGAGCTCCGCACGATAACCGTCCAGCCGACCCAGCGCGCTGTAGAAGAAGCCGGCCCGATTGTCGATCTGGACGAAGGCAGGCCAGTGGTGGCCCAGGTTGATCAGGTGGCGGGTTCCGAGCCGGGCGGCCTCGACGTCGTCGATGGCGACGCTGGCCGAGCCAGAGACCCTCTGGTTGACGTAGACCAGTGGCATGCCGATCGAATGGAGGCGTTCCTTCTCCTGGTCGGTCAAGGCGAACGAGGTGACCACCAGAGCGTCGGCGTTGCGCCGGACTGGCAACTCGGCGAAGAAGGCGTCGCGCTCGGGGACACCGGTCACCCGGTAAATCGACAGCTCCTGCCGGGCGGCGTTCAGCCCGTCGTACAGACCGTCCAGCACGGAGCCGTTGAACCAGGACTGCAGCCGACCGCTCATCAGCACCGCGACCCGGTCCACCCGACCGGTGGCCAGGGACGACGCCGCTCGGGAGACGGCGAAGTCGAGCTGGTCGGCCGCGGCCAACACCTTCACCCTGGTGGCTTGCGAGACCAGGTGAGAGTCGCGGAGGGCCCGGGACACGGTCGCGACGGACACCCCGGCCAGAGCAGCCACATCCTCCATGGTCGATCGATCGCCGGACACTCTGCCAACCTCCTCTCCGCCACGTGCGGCCGTGACTGCAAGCGCAAGCAGAGTACCCACTCACCCGAGAATTCCCTCAGGCCCCCTTCCGTGCCCGTCCCCCCTCTCGGAAAGTGGGCGCTAGTGACAGTTCCGTACGGCGTGTCGCTGTTGTTGGCGCCCACTTTCCGGGAGAGAGGAGCGTGCGTTGACCGCAGAGCCGAGCCCTCGTATGCTAGTTGCAAGCGCTGTCATTATGTTCTCGAACTGCGCCACCGTGCACCCGAACGCCACACTCCACCGAGGATCCTTTGATGACCGCATCCGCGCTGCTGTCCGCCGACACCCGTCTCGACGCCGACTGGTGGCGGCAGGCGGTGGTCTACCAGGTCTACCCGCGCAGCTTCGCCGACAGCAACGCCGACGGCATCGGCGACATCGCGGGACTGACCAACCGGATTCCCTACCTGGCCACGCTCGGCGTCGATGCCGTCTGGCTGAGCCCGTTCTACCCATCGGCGCTGGCCGACGGCGGCTACGACGTTGCCGACTATCGCAATGTGGCGCCCGAACTGGGCACTCTCGACGACTTCGACCTTCGACCTGCTCAAGGCGAACTACAGCGCGGCCGAGTTCCACGCCGTCATCTCCTTCTGCCTCGACGAGGCGAGCAAGACCGGTTCGTCCTCGACCTGGGTGCTGTCCAACCACGACGTCGTCCGGCACGCGACCCGCTACGGACTTCCCGCCGGACTCGGCTACGACGAGTGGCTGATGACCGACGGCACCCTGCCACTGGTGGACGCGGAGGAAGGGCTGCGCCGGGCCCGCGCCGCGACCCTACTCATGTTCGCGCTGCCGGGATCGTCCTACCTCTATCAAGGCGAGGAACTCGGTCTGCATGAGGTCGCGGACATCCCGCACGAGGCGCTGCAGGATCCGATCTGGCTGCGCACCGCCAACACCAAGAAGGGCCGCGACGGCTGCCGGGTGCCGCTGCCCTGGGAGGACGACGGCCGCTCGTACGGCTTCGGCGCGGGTCACGCACACCGTCCGCAACCGGCCGGATTCTCGCGTGCCGCGGTTGCCGCTCAGCGGGGCCGCACGGACTCGACGCTGGAGCTGTACCGTTCGGCGCTCCGGCTCCGTCGCCAGCTGCAGGCGTCGGAGATGCTGACATGGGTGGAGACCGGACGCGACGACGTCTTGCACTTCGTCCGCCCTGGGGGATGGCACTGTGTCAGCAACTTCGGGCTCGACGACGTCGCGCTGTCCGAGGGGGCGATTCAGGTGGCCAGCGGCCCCATCGTTGCAGGCATGCTGCCTGGCGAGACCACCGTCTGGTTCACGGAATGACCCGCCTGAGCCGCACATCTGTGCCCTGAGCCTGTCGAAGGGCGTGGGATATGTGCCCTGAGCCTGTCGAAGGGCGTGGGCCATATCTGTCCCCTGAGCCTGTCGAAGGGCCACGTCTCGGCTGCGCTTCGACAGGCTCAGCGCGCATCTGCCCAGCCGATCCTGCGTGTGGGCGCGCGTTGCGTGCGCGCCCTGGGCCGCGCATGTGTCCTGAGCCTGTCGAAGGGCGATCGGTTGAGCTTCGACAGGTTCAGCGCGCATCTGCTGGCGCCCGGGCAGGACGGACACCCGGTAGCGCGCCCCGGTCGCGGCTGACCGCTGGTCGGAGTCGCCCATCGTAGGGTGGGCGCATGCCGCTGTTCGGTCGACGCAAGACTCCCGAGCCGGTCGCGCGCGCCCCTGAGGTGATGTCGCTGCCGGACGCTCCGCCACCGGGGCCCGATGGATTGCGATCGGTGGACGACCATCGTGACTACCTGCTGAGCATGGTCGCCGAGCTACCGCCTTTTCGGCAGCAGTTACTCGACGTGATCGATCTCAGCATCTGCGAGGAGGTCGTCGCTGCGTTGAGCCTGCCCAGCTTCGACAACTCTGCGATGGACGGCTACGCGGTTCGAGCGGTCGACGTCGAGCGCGCCACAGATGAGCAGCCCGTCGTCCTGCCGGTGGTGGGCGAGGTCGCCGCCGGCTGGTCGCCGTCGCACCCGTTGGAACCGGGCGCCGCGATGAAGATCATGACCGGCGCCCCGGTCCCGGAGGGTGCCGACGCCATCGTCCCGTACGAGAACACCGATCGGGGCGAGATCGACGTCACGATCTCGGCGCTGTCGGAGTACGGACAACACATCCGTCGGGTCGGGGAGGACGTCACGGCGGGGACCGTCATCTACCGTGCCGGAGATCAGCTGGGCCCCCGAGATATCGGTCTGCTCGCCGCGATGGGGATAGACACCGTGATGGTCCGTCCCAGGCCTCGCGTGGTGGTCGTCTCCACCGGCTCGGAGCTAGCTGAGCCGGGCTATCTGCGCGAGTCCGAGCATCAGATCTACGACTCCAACTCCTTCCTGCTGGCCGCAGCCTGCCGCGCCGCCGGGGCCCAGGTCTACCGGGTCGGCCGGGTCGGCGACGATCCCGAGAAGGTCAAGGAGGTGATCACCGACCAACTGATCCGGGCCGACCTGATCCTCACCACCGGCGGTGTGAGCCAGGGCGACTACGACGTGATCAAACAGGTCATGCCCGAACTGGGCCGCACCGATTTTGCCGCCGTCGCGATGCAGCCGGGCAAGCCGCAAGGATTCGGGCTGATCGGTGACGACGACGTGCCCATCATCATGATGCCGGGCAACCCGGTGAGCGCGTACGTGTCGTTCGAGGTGTTCGTTCGACCCGTGCTGCGCAAGATGATGGGCTCGACACCGTTCGTCCGCAGCGAAGTCCGCTGCCTGGCTGCGCACGCCATGCCGTCGGTCCCCGGCAGACGCCAGTTCGCGCGCGGCCACGTCAGCGTCCGCGACGACGGACACCGGCAGGTCTCCCTCATCGGCGGCCACGGTTCCCACCTGCTCGGCGATCTGGCCCGGGCCAATGCACTGGTGATCCTGCCCGAGGATACCGATCTCGTCGGCAACGGCGATGAGGTCTCGGTCTGGATGCTGGCCGACCACCACTGACCGATGGCTGACGAACGGGAGGAACTGCCTCACCTGAATCCCGCCGGTGAGGCGCGGATGGTGGACGTGTCCGCCAAGGCGGTGACTGCCCGAGCCGCGACCGCAGCGGGCTTCGTGCGGCTCAGCAGCCGGTGCGTGGCCGCACTCCGCGATCAGACCGTGCCGAAAGGAGACGCCTTGGCCGTGGCCCGGATCGCAGGTATCCAAGGGGCCAAGCGGACACCCGACCTGATCCCGTTGTGCCACCCGCTGTCGATCAGCGGCGTGGACGTGCGTGCCGAGGTCCGCGACCAAGGAGTGGAGATCACGGCGACCGTCAAGACCACAGATCGGACCGGGGTCGAGATGGAGGCATTGACGGCCGTCAGCGTCGCCGCCCTCAGCCTGATCGACATGATCAAGGCGATCGACAAGGCGGCGATGATCACTGACGTACGCGTGCTGAGCAAGACCGGCGGCCGCAGCGGGGACTGGCACCGTGATCCGGACCGACGTCCAGACGTTGAGGTGTGAAGCGATGACCGACAAGACTGCCGTCGTGATCACCGTGTCGACCCGCGCGTCCGCCGGTGTGTACGAAGACAAGTCCGGCCCGATCATCGCCGACGCCCTGGCGAACCTCGGCTTCACGGTGATCGGACCGCACGTCGTGCCCGACGGCAACCCGGTCGGCCACGCCCTGCGGATCGCCATCGCCGACGGTGCCGCCGTCGTGATCACGACCGGAGGCACGGGTCTGAACCCGAACGACCATACCCCGGAGCAGACGGCGGCGGTGCTCGAGCGCCGGCTTCCGCACCTCGCGGAGGCGATAGCCCGCTACGGTGTCGACCATGGAGTGCCGACCGCCGTGCTCAGCCGCGGGCTGGTCGGCGCAGCCGGACGTACGTTGATCATCAACCTGCCGGGTTCCAGCGGCGGCGCCCGCGACGGGATGGCCGTGCTCCGGCCCGTGCTCGTCCACGCGGTCGACCAGCTGCGGGGTGGAGACCACTGACATGGGTCCCGGGCTCGGCCAGTCCCGCTTCGGTTCGGATCTCACCCGACTGGGTTCCCACCGTTGGCCGGTGACGATCTCGCAGGGGCCGGTCACGCTCGCGCCGATGCGGCACCGCGATCGCCCGGCCTGGGACGAGGTGCGACGTCGAAACCATGCGTGGTTGAAGCCCTGGGAGGCGACGCTCCCCCCGGGTAGTCAAGCCGGGCCGGCGACGTACAGCGGGCTGGTGCGGGTGTTCGGCCGTCAGGCACGGGAGGGCAGGCTGCTGCCCTGGCTGGTCCACTACGACCCCGGCGACGGTCGTCCCCAGCTGGCCGGGCAGCTCACCGTCAGCGGCATCGTCGGCGGATCGGCGTCGTGGGGTCAGATCGGCTACTGGCTGGACCAGCGCTGGGCCGGTCGAGGCATCACGCCGACCGCCGTTGCCCTGGCGACCGACTACTGCTTCAAGGTGATGGGGCTGCATCGGATCGAGATCGCGATCCGGCCGGAGAACGCCAAGAGCCTGCGGGTGGTCGAGAAGCTGCAGTTCCGTCCCGAGGGCCTGCGTCCGCGATACCTGCACATCGCCGGCGACTGGCGTGATCATCTGGTCTTCGCTCTGAACAGCGAGGAGGTCCCCGACGGGCTGCTGAGACGCTGGGAGCTCGGTCGGAGCTGAGGTCGCCCGGCGCACTGCTGGTCTGCGCTGTCCGCTCCTTGTTGGCTACCCGGTCGTCACAGATGGGCCCTGAGCTTGTCGAAGGGCAGTTCCGGCGTTCCAAGGGCAGTTCCGGCCTTCCAAGGGCAGTTCCGAGCGTGTCTGGTGATCAAAGTTCGCCGATAGCCGCGACACACCGCCCGAGATGGCCGGGTCCGCCTGCACTGACCCATACGGTCTGGGGTGTGGGGACGACCGGAGTGATCTTTGCGGCCATTGCGATTGCCTGGCTGGCTTATCTGGTTCCCCATTTCGTCCGTCGGCGCAACGACGACCCGGGCATCGAATCTGACCCGGCCGACCGCTTCTCCGAGAACGTCTACATCGTTCGCCACGGCACCGCTCCGCTTCTTGATCAAGATCTGGCGCCTATCGCAGAATACGAAGTATCAACGCCGCTGACCCGACGGGCCGGGATCGCCGATCTTCGACGGCTCGATCGTCTGGCCGCGACTCGACGTCGCCGCGTTCTGCTTGGACTGATGGCCTTGATCAGCGCCGTCATCGGGATGTGTGCCGTCGACTGGCTGCCCTGGTGGTCGGTGGCGGTGCCCGGCGGCATGTTGGTCGCGTTCTTCGTGGCCGCGCGGATCAGCGTTCACCTGATGCGTCGCAGCCTGGACGATCGCTATCACGCGATCATGGCCGGCGGACACGAGAAGACGGTGTTCTTGAGTCGCAAGAAGTCCGACGACACTGCGGAGGAGCAGAAGCCAGCCGACAAGCCCGTCGCGGAGGAGCCGAAGCCCGTCTCCGGTGCTTTGTGGGACCCGGTGCCGATCACCATGCCGACGTACGTGTCCAAGCCGCTGGCGCCGCGCACCGTCCGGACGATCGACCTGTCGGGACCGGACGTGATCAGCTCTCGGCGGCCCAGCCACCCGGTCGTCGCCGACGTGCCCGAGACCGCCGCCGCGGACGAATCCGGCCACTCTGATGAGGACGGCGCCACCGCGCGGACCGCCTCCGCCTGAGTCGGCCTCAGCTGGGCTGCAGCAACGTGATGGTGCTCCGATTCGCGTCCGTCGCAGCCGGATGGATCCACCCGCATCGTGAGGGTACTTCGCCCCCGGCTCCCGTGGGTTCTCTCGAGATAGCCTTCACCGGATGGCTGGCGTGCCCTTCTGTGCTGGTCGGATAGCGCCCACGGACGGTGGTAGGGTCTCGGTGCTGATCCGCCCTTCATCGGGAACCACCGGGCTGGCTGGATCGCGGGGCTATGGCGCAGTTGGTAGCGCGTCTCGTTCGCAACGAGAAGGTCAGGGGTTCGAATCCCCTTAGCTCCACAGGGGATTCTCCCGGCTAGCCGCGTCTGGCTCGCGACGCTTCCCGACACCGGACCTACGGGCGGATTCTTCTTCGAACGGAAAGCCCTCGTCTGGTGAGGTCGGCGCAGCGTGGTCAGCGCCGAACCTGCCCGAATCCGGTAACAGCACCTATTCGAAGGTGGCGAATGCTCCCCGCTCCTGGAAACGGCGGACGTTGAAGTCGGCCAGCATGGGGTGACGGCCCGCAGAATCTTGGGTCAGCAGCTCGCCGGCGATCAGGCTCAGCGTCGCGCTTCGACTGGCTCAGGACACATTCTGGACCAATTCAGCTGACACCAATTCGCCCGTCCGGCTTACTATCCCTGACCCGAAGCCGGAACACGTAGAGCAGGTCGCCAGTGCCTTCCTTGGGGGAAACATCAGCGTCATCCACAGGGCCGAGACACGACAGCGAGACCGAGGATGGCCAGGACCCGTCCGGCCTGGCGATGCCACTCGGGGTGACGTTGGCGGACGCCCGCGGAGAACTGGAACACCGAGTCGGAGGACCCCACGGTGCCCGCCTTCGATCCCGGATCGACTATCCCGTCCGTTGGTTGGTTGGAAGTGACCAAACCTCCGGATGGCGACCTGTGTCTCATCCTTTCGGAGACGGTGTCGGTGGAGACAGACTCGTACGTCTGCGGCTGAGGCACCTGACCGGTGTGGTGACCTCCTCGTCTCATCCCGCGATAAGAACGGGGGATGGGTAGGCAACACGTGCAGGGCTGGCGGATACTGCACGAGGGGGAGGAATGCCGCCGGGGGCGGCCTCGCTTATCCGTGGCTCCTATTGAGAAGGTGGCGCAAGTGTCCAGACCTCGGCGACGCAACGGCCGGAAGGTGACCGCACTGCTTGCGGCAGCACTGTGTTCGGTCCTGTTCCTCCTCAGCGGTGTCACCAGCGCAGCCGCCGAGACGCCGCCGCTATTCCGTGGCGGCAAGGCCCTACCCGGCGTCCCGCTCAAGCTCAGTGCGGGCGGCACGGGTCTATCGGCCGGTCTGGTCGAAGCAGATCTGTCCAACGGAGCGAATGGGCCGGTAAGTGTGACGATCGACCTGTGCATCCCGGAACTCAAGATCACCTGCCTGGGAGCGTCGAGCCAGTTCGCGGTACTGGGCAACTTCAAAGACGACGACGGCCAGCCGCTGTACTCCGACCGCGCCCCCGCGTCAGTCAGTTGGACGTGCAACGACCGGGTGTGCCCGCCGACCCGGGAGTTCGGCCACGGCAAAAGCACGGTGACCCAGCTGCAGATCGCGGAATTCCGCAAGCACACCATGTACGTGGCGCTCCGCAACCCCGACGGGACGTTCCAGCCGTTCGCGCCGGCGCCTGCCTGCAACGGTGTCGACGGAGCACCATTGCCAACCGGCACCATCAACCAGCAGGACACCGGTGGTCTTCAGTTCTGCGTCGACGTGGGGGCGATCAGCCGCACCAAAGAGCAATGTGAAAAAGCATGCTCGTCCTGGTCAGGGCCGCTGACGCTGCCCGTGCTGTTCGCCGAGGACCCGAAGTTCATGGGGACGTGACTGGCGATCGCGGATAACGACGGCTGCCGACAAAGCCCAGTTGATCGAGAGCTGCCTCGGCGGCGAGGGCATTTTCCGCCGCCTGCTTCGGCGAACCGAGCTGGCGGCACACTCGGCTGAGCTCGGCAAGGACGAATCCCAGTTCGACGCGGCTGTGCGTCCCCGCGAGGCGTCGAGCCTGCTGCAGTGTCTCGAATGCAGCCGCTCGTTGGCCGAGATCAGCGAGTGCCGCTCCGCGCAGCCGCAACAGCCACGGCAGTACCTGCACGACATCCAGCGATTCCGCGCGCCGGGCCGCGTCGCCCGCGAGATCGGCTGCCCGCTCGGCCTGCCCTGTTTCCAGGGCCGTCCAGGCGAGGGCGGCGTCGGTCTCCAGGACCTCGGCCGGGTCGCCGAGGCCCGCCACCCGCGGCCGGGCGCGGGGGCGCACCCCCGCCCCCGGGGCGGGCCGACGGGACAGCGCCTGGGCGGGCCCCCGCGGGGGGTGGGGGGTCGCCTCGTACTCCTCCAATCCAACCGAACGCAACACCGGGATCAGCTCCGAGAACAGCACTCGCGCCTCGTCCAGGCGCCCCATCCTGAGCAGTACGTCCCCCACGTTGTACTCGGCTGCGGCCGCCTTGACGGCGTCACCCGCATCGGTAGCCAGCCGCTGCGCCTCACCGAACATCTCAAGCGCCTCGACACCACGGCCGTCCAGCCAGGCGAGCATGGCGAGATTGTTGACCGCCCGGGATTGGCCCGCGCGGTCTCCTAGCCGTTCATAGACGTCGATCGCCTCCCGCGCGGAGGCGGCATGGGAGGCGTCGCCGAGCATGGCCTGCGCGCTCAAAATCGCCTGCAGTGCCTCCGCCAGCGCCGCGAGATCACCCGAGCCGCGTGCGTCCGCTTCGGCGCGCCGTGCCCAGACGAGGGCATCGCGGTACCGGCCCTGCGCCTGCCGGGTGATCGCATAGAACGCCTCGAAGCGAGCCCGCGCGGCCCGATGCCGTTCATCGGTCTCAGACAGCATCCGCAGCCCACGAGTGAGTTTGCTCAGCGCCACACTGAACCGGCCGACACGGTAATCGATCTCGGCCTCTCGTCGGAGCAGCAGAGCCACCTCGACCAGATTGTCGCCCAGCGCGCGTCGGGCCGCGCGGTAGGCCTGGATCGCCCCGTGCTGACGCCCGATGCGGAAGCGGGCATCACCCAGGGCGATATTCGTCGTCACCAAGACATCGGTCGGGATGGAGCCGACCTGGCGTGCCGCTTGCAGGGCGCGGGCGAAGAGTTCCTCGGCCTGGACGTAGGCGTATTTCCTGGCAGCCCGTTCACCAGCAATGCGGGAGTAGCGCCACGCCTTGTCCGGACGATCGGACTGACTGAAATGCAGGGACAACATCTCGGCAATCTCATCGGGCTCGGCCGTCCGCGACTCCAGCAGATCCCCTGCCGTGCCGTGCAAGGCGCGCCGGGTGCGGAAGGGGAGCGTTTCGTACGCCGTGTCCCGCACGAGTTGATGCGCAAACCGGAACGAGTCCCCGTGCGGCCGGATGAACGCCTCCATCCGGCGCATGGCGTCGGTCGTCGTCGGCAGGTCACGGCTGCCCAGGAGAGCGCCCAGCGCGGCACGGTCGAAGCGCATCCCAAGCACGGACGCATAGCGCAGTGCCGTGCGCTCCGGGGCAGGCAGACTGTCGAGCTGACTCGTGATCAACCCCTCGACGGTGTCGGGGAGCACATCGACGCTGTCGCCGACGATCGATGCCTGCAACAGACGATGCATGAACAGCGGATTTCCGCCCGCCCGACGGGTCAACGTCTCGATATCGGAGCGAGGCAGGCGTTCGGTGGCGCCCATCGTCTTCGCCAGCTCCGTCGCTGCGTCGTCGTCGAGAGGCGTGGGACGGATCGACGCCGCCGCACGCGTGGTCAGGAAGCCCTCGGACGTGTCCCGCCTGGTCACGACGATGAGCCAGGATCGACCAGGTGCGTTTGCCGACAACCGATCCAACAGACCGGCGGAGGCGTCGTCCATCAGGTGGACGTCCTCGAATACCAGCACGATCCGGTTGGGCAGGACAGCGGCAAGGCACTCGGCGGCGATCTCCTGCAACTTTGCCTGCCGGAATCGATCGTCGAGCGCGTCGACCTCAGCCGTCGAGGCCACGTCGACGTCCAGGATCTTGGCCAGCAAGGGCAACCATGCCAACAGGTTGGGAACGTACTCGGCCACGGCTTCGCGCAGAGCCGCCGCGTTGCGATGCCCGGGCGGGAGGCGCAGCGCCGACGCGAGCAAATCGCGGAAGGGCCAGTACGGCGTGAGCGTCTCGTACTCGTCACACCTGAT
The DNA here is from genome assembly GCA_038257965.1 of Propionibacteriales bacterium. Lineage (GTDB taxonomy): Bacteria > Actinomycetota > Actinomycetes > Propionibacteriales > Propionibacteriaceae > Microlunatus. The sequence goes on along the minus strand of JBBSQJ010000031.1, from coordinate 4,009 downwards.
CAGATAGGACCGCACGTCGACTTCGGCGAGCAGCGCCTGCACGAGCCGCGACTTGCCGATACCCGCTTCGCCGAAGATCTCGACGAGCGCACCGTTGCCTGCTGACGCGGCCTCGACGGCGGAACGGAGCGCGGCCATCTCCTCGTCCCGACCGATGAGTTCACCGTCGGGCGCAACCGAATCCAGTCGCGGTGGGGTCGAGCTGCCTAGTCGGGCTACCTCGATCGGCGCAGCCTTGCCTTTCACCCGTACCGGCGGCAGCAACTCATGCTGAAAACGGGCGCTCGCATGAGTCAGCGTGGTCAGGGCGACGAGGGCTTCGCCGGGTCGGGCCCGCGCCGCCAGACGGGCGGCCACGTTCACCGCGTCGCCTTTCACCGAGTACGTGCGGCAGAACGACGGCCCGAGAACACCGGCGAAGACGGGCCCGCGGGCAACTCCGATCTGGGTCGGCAATGCCGTCGAGGCACCGAGGATCTGCTGCACCGTATGCAGCAGTCGATCTTCGTCGTGGTCACCGCTCCTCGGGGCACCGGCGACGATCATGATCCTGACCCCGTTGGTGTCGATGTCGGACTCGAGGAAGGTCACCCCATGCCGTCGCGTCGCATGCTGAACCAGTTGCACGCACTCGTCGAGAGCCGCGAGCAGTCGTTGGGATCCGTGACTTCGCAGCAGGTCATCCGTACCGGTGAACCGCACGAAGGCGACGGCGACCTTGCGATGCTCCGCCGACAACTCACCGGCAAGCAGGTACTCGCGGATCGGCGGCGAGAGGACGGCCGCCAGATCCGGGTCGGCGGCGTTCGCCAGGTCGGTAGCCAGCCGTGTTTCCTGGAGGTCCGGTGCGTGAGTCAACAGAGGCAGTGCTCCGTCGCGGTCGACGCACGCCGTCGGGAGCAGTTCAGCGGTCTCGGGAGAAAGGCCGATCTCGTCCGTGCGCGCCGCGGACTCGAGCTGAGCGGTCCGGCTGACAGTCGGCCCGCACACGATCAACTCGCGGTGAATTCTCGGATCACCAACGAGAAACAAGGCGAGCTCACCGCTGTGGATGCCGACCGACATCCGTAGCCGGATCAGGCCTGCCGGCGTACGAACGCTGCCGACCCGGCGCAAGCGGCTGCGCATCCGGTACGTGGCGCGGGCCGCTCGGACCGCGTGGTGGTCGCCCTCGAAGAGCAGGACGACCGCATCCCCGGCCCATTTCACCGGGTAGGCACCCTCGCGCCGGGCGAACGGGAGCAACTCGCTGAATATTGAGTCGAGGATCTCCGTGAGTTCCTCGGCGCCGACCCTTCCGCGCGCAGCGAGCCGCTCGGTGAGTTGGGTGAACCCCGAGATGTCGACGATGGCCAGCGTGCCGCTGACGATTCGGTGCGCCACTGCGGCGTCTTGCGTCAACCAGGTCCGCAGCAGCGAAGGCACGAACGGCGCGAGGTCCAGCGCTTCGATGCTGGGGCGCGCCATAAGCCCCTCCTATGGCGTCCCGCCCGTGTGGGCATGCCGTCGCGTTGCTCACCGGCAGCACTTTCCGACTCCGATCCACGATCTCATGCCGAACACATGGCTCGTCCGCGGGTCACGACTCCACGTAGCGCTGCAGGGCTGCTGGGTCGCGCAGGACGACGCTCCTGCCGTCCAGTTCTATCCAATCGCGTCGAACCAACCCTGACAGTGCCTTGTTCACCGACTGACGGCTCACCCCGAGCTGTGCCGCGACGATGGACTGGCTGGCGCCGAGGTCCGAGACCGTCGTCCCGTCCGATCGCGTTGCCGAGCGCGACAACAGCAGCTTGGCGACGCGCCGCGGGAGGTCGAGGAACACGAGATCACCCATCGTGCCGGTGAGCCGGCGTACCTGTGCCGCCAGTTCGCATGCGGTGGCGAGCGCCGCTCGCGGATCGCTCTCCAGCGCGCTGCGAGCGACGTCCGCCGGCACTGCGATCAACTCCGACAACTCGGCGGCCACCACATCGGCCGACCGCGGGTGTCGGTCCAGCAGGGACAGTTCGCCGATCACGTCGCCCGGGCCGACCGTGGAGAGCACGAGTTGCTCCCCGTGGGATGAGGTGGTCAGGACGCGAAGCAGTCCCGAGCGGACCACGTAGAGGTGCTCGCTCGGCTCCCCGCTGACGAAGAGAATCTGGTTCGCCGCCATTCGGCGGGTGAACGCTGCCGCTGCCAACCGCTGCAGCGCGCCGTCATCCAGCGCGGTGAAGATGCGTACCCGCGCGAGCTCGGAAGCAGCTACCCGCCCTCTCATGAGCGCTTTCGTCGCCTCCTAGCGCCGGCTGTGACAGTTGAGTCCAGGGACCTGGTGGGTGACCTGACCACCCCACCAGGGCGTCAAGGTGGTGAGTACGGCACTGTTGTGATCCTTCAGAAGACCGCTCCGAGTCGCCCCGCAAGCCCGACATCACGAGCATCGCTGACCCCCCAACCTTAACGACCTGCCTGGCATGGTCACGTCCGATGCTCAGTCGGCCTCGCCACCGCCGACGCCACGGGCCGCCGGCAACACCCCCGGTGCTCAAGAGGTGTCGCGAAGTTGACAGCCGTAACGTCTCCTAGTTGGCTGTCCGCCGGCCGGAGGTCCGTCAGTGTGGTGTTCGTCGCGCAGGGGCAACTGTCCGTCGGCAGGCGCGGGGAGGTAGTCGGCGGGCTCAGCACGAGCCAGAAGTTCGCGTGGGTCAGCTACGACTTACCCCGGACCAATGGTTCGGCGACACAGGGGAAGCGGGGCGAGGGATCGAGCCGGTCCCTCGCCCCGCTGTCGCCAACAGCCCTGAGCTATCCCGCGAAAACTGGAGCCACCGCGCGGCATCCGGGCACGAGCCAGGCACCCGGGCACCTGCTCGCTACGGCCACCGTTCGACACACCGCACTAGATGACGCCTTGGGCGAGCATGGCGTCGGCGACCTGGATGAAGCCCGCGACGTTGGCTCCCAACTGGTAGTTGCCGGGGGCGCCGTATTCGTCGGCGGTCTCGAGGCAGCGGTCGTGGATGCCCCGCATGATCTCGGCGAGTCGTTGTTCGGTGTGTTCGAAGGTCCACGAGTCCCGGGAAGCGTTCTGTTGCATCTCGAGTGCACTGGTGGCGACTCCACCGGCGTTGGCGGCTTTCCCCGGAGCGAAGACCACGCCGGCCTCCGCCAGGAGCTTGATCGCGTCGGGTGTGCAGGGCATGTTCGCACCTTCGGCGACGATCGAGCAGCCGTGGGCGATCAAGGTGCGGGCATCGTTGCCGTTGAGCTCGTTCTGGGTGGCGCAGGGGAGCGCGATGTCACACCCCACCTGCCAGATGGAACTTCCGACCTCATACCGAGCGGCTCCGCCACGTAGTTCGGGGTACTCGGCGATCCGACCACGCCGGACTTGCTTGAGGTCTTTGACGATCTCGAGGTCGATGCCCTTCTGGTCGAAGACAAAGCCGCCGGAGTCGGAACAGGCGATCACGGTGCCACCGAGCTGGTGGACCTTCTCGATGGCGTAGATCGCGACGTTCCCGGAACCCGAGACGACGACGCGCTTGCCGTCGAAGGACGCTCCGTGGGACTTGAGGATCTCGTCGGCGAAGTAGACGGCGCCGTACCCGGTGGCCTCCGTGCGGACCTGTGAACCGCCCCAGGTCAGCCCCTTGCCGGTGAGGACGCCGGATTCGAAGCGGTTGGTGATGCGCTTGTACTGGCCGAACAAGAAGCCGATCTCGCGTCCACCGACACCGATGTCGCCGGCCGGGACGTCGGTGTATTCGCCGATGTGTCGGTACAGCTCGGTCATCAGTGCCTGGCAGAACCGCATCACCTCGCCGTCGGATCGCCCTTTGGGATCGAAGTCGCTGCCTCCTTTGCCGCCGCCGATGGGCATACCGGTGAGGGAGTTCTTGAAGATCTGCTCGAAGCCGAGGAACTTGACGATGCCGAGATAGACGGAGGGATGGAAGCGTAGCCCACCTTTGTAGGGTCCGAGCGCGGAGTTGAACTCGACGCGGAAACCTCGGTTGATCTG
>JBBSQJ010000030.1:0-25805 GCA_038257965.1 Propionibacteriales bacterium | reverse complement strand
GACAAGCACATCATCTTCGCCTTCCACGGCTACCCGACCCTGATCCACCGCCTCACCTACCGCCGCACCAACCGCAACCTGCACGTGCGCGGCTACAACGAGGAAGGAACGATCACCACCCCCTTCGACATGCGCGTCCAGAACCGGCTCGACCGCTACCACCTCGTGCAAGACGTCATCGACCGGCTGCCGCAACTCGGCGCCACCGCCGACTACCTGAAGCAGACCATGGCCGACAAGCTCGTCGAACACAACCTCTACATCAACAAGCACGGCCAGGACCTGCCAGAGATCCGCAACTGGGTGTGGACCCCACAATGACCATCACTCCACCGACCATGCCACCGCGACCATGCCACCGCTGAAGCAACGGTGTTGCAAACGCCATTGTCGGGCAAGGACCCACTTCGATTAGGCGATGACCCATCATGAGCACTGAGACGAGCAAATCCGCCACATCGACTCCGGTCGGGTCGACGGCTTCGACATCCAGCCCGAAGCATGACTTGAAGACGCTACCGATGGCGGAGGTTCAGCAGCAGCTCGACACGTCACCAGGGGGGCTGAGCCAGACCGAGGCGACGAAACGGCTGACGCAGTACGGGCCGAACGAGATCGCCGAGCACAAGACCAACCCGCTGCTGAAGTTCTTGTCGTACTTCTGGGGCCCGATTCCGTGGATGATCGAAGTGGCGGTCATCTTGTCGGGCGTGGTCGGGCACTGGCCCGACTTCTTCATCATCTTGCTGCTGCTGCTGGCCAACGCGGTGGTCGGCTACACCGAAGAGCGTCAAGCCGGCAACGCCATCGATGCGCTGAAGGCCAAACTCGCCATCAACGCCCGCGTCAAACGCGACGGCGAATGGGTCACCCCGGCCGCCCGAGAACTCGTGCCCGGCGACGTGATCCGGCTACGGCTGGGCGACATCGTCCCCGCCGATGCCCGGCTACTGGACGGCGACGAGATCGAGGTCGACCAGTCGGCCCTCACCGGAGAGTCCTTGCCGGCGACCTGCACGCCCGGCGATCCGGTGTACTCCGGGTCGATCATCCGCCGCGGCGAGATCGGCGCGCTGGTCTACGCCACCGGCACCCACACCTACTTCGGCAAGACCGCCGAACTGGTTTCCGACGCCCACACCGTCAGCCACTTCCAAAAGGCCGTCCTCAAGATCGGCAACTAACTCATCGTCCTCGCAGCGGTGTTCGTCGCGGTGATCGTGCTCGTCTCGCTGCTCCGCGGCGACGCGGCGCTGACCACCCTGCAGTTCGCTCTGGTGCTGACCGTCGCCGCGATCCCGGTCGCGATGCCGACGGTGTTGTCGGTGACGATGGCGGTCGGTGCCCGGCTGCTGGCCAAGAAGAAGGCCGTCGTCAGCCGACTCGTAGCGATCGAGGAACTGGCGGGAGTGGACGTGCTGTGCGCCGACAAGACCGGCACCTTGACCCAGAACTCGCTGACTCTGGGCGACCCGTTCAGCGTCGACACCGTCACTCCCGCGGAGGTCATCCTGGCTGGTGCGCTGGCCTCCCGCGCCGACAACGACGACCCCATCGACCTCGCCGTCCTCGGCGGCCTGAACGACGAGAAGGCTCTCGAGGCCTACACCGTGACGCATTTCGAACCATTCAACCCGGTCGACAAACGCACCGAGGCCACCGTCAGCGACGCCGACGGGACCACGTTCACAGTCAGCAAGGGCGCCCCCCAGGTCATCCTCGCGCTCGCCGCGGACCGGGCCACGATCACCCCGGCCGTCGAGGGCGCCGTCAACGATTTCGCGGCCCGCGGTTACCGGTCGCTGGGGGTGGCCCGCGCCGACGACCAGGCCGACTGGACGTTCCTGGGCGTGCTCCCACTGTTCGACCCGCCGCGCGACGACGCCAAGACCACGATCGCCACCGCCCGGGCGATGGGTGTGAGCGTGAAGATGGTCACCGGCGACGCGATCGCCATCGCCAAAGAGACCGCGGCCAAAGTCGGTCTCGGCACCAACATCCTCGACGCCAGCGGCCTCGGCGACGTGAAGAAGGACGAGCCTGAAGAGAGCGTACGGTCCATCGAAACCGCCGACGGGTTCGCCCAGGTCTTCCCCGAGCACAAGTACCACATCATCGACGTCCTGCAACAACGCGGGCACATCGTCGGCATGACAGGCGAGGGCGTCCACGACGCCCCAGCCCTGAAGAAGCCCGACTGTGGCGTCGCCGTCACCGGCGCCACCGACGCCGCCCGCGCCGCCGCCGCGATCGTCCTGCTCACCCCAGGACTGTCGGTGATCATCGACGCCATCAAGGAGAGCCGCAAGATCTTCCAGCGGATGAACTCCTACGCCATGTACCGCATCGCCGAAACCCTGCGGGTGCTGCTGTTCGTGACCGGGGCGATCCTCGTCTTCAACTTCTTCCCCGTCACCGCGATCATGATCGTGATGCTGGCGCTGCTCAACGACGGCGCGATCTTGTCCATCGCCTACGACAACGTCCGCTACAAGATGAAGCCCGAAGCCTGGAACATGCGCCTCGTGCTCGGCATCGCCACCGTCCTCGGTGTGGTCGGCCCGATCGCCGCATTCGGGCTGTTCTACCTCGGCGACCGAGTCTTCGGCCTCGGCCGTCCCCAGCTGCAGACCATGATGTATCTGATGCTGTCCGTCGCCGGACACCTCACCATCTTCCTCACCCGCACCCGCGGCCCGTTCTGGTCCATCCGCCCCGCCCGCATCCTGTGGATGGCAGTTCTCGGCACCCAGATCGTCGCGACCCTGATCGCCGTCTACGGACTGTTCATGACCCCACTGGGCTGGAAGTGGGCCGGGTTCGTCTGGGCCTATGCCATCATCTGGGCCCTGGCCAGCGACCGCGTCAAACTCCTCGCCTATCGCATCCTCGACCCCGCCAAGAAGACCGCCACCGACCCGGACCACGGGAATCCGGACCACGGGAATCCGGACCACGGGAATCCGGACCACGGGAATCCGGACCACGGGAATCCGGACCACGGGAATCCGGACCACGGGAATCCGGACGACAGGAATCTGGACGACGGCAGTCAGATCGACCACACCCCATCACCCGAACACGACCCCGCGATTAGCGCAGCCTCGGCCAAGGTGCCTCCCACGACCAAAGTCGCCGCCTTCTACACCGACACCGACCCCGGCGACCCCGTCTATCACGACAACGACGACTGCCCCTACGGACAGGAGGTCAAGAACCACCACCATGACCACCCCGGCACCGACCACCGCCGCCAGTGCGACTGGTGCGCCGAACACAAGCGATCCACCCAGCCCCGATGAGGCAGCGAGTGTCGACGCCACCACCCTGAGCCCGGTCGATGTGCAGGCCGGGCGAGCCGCCGGATTCGGAGTCCGGATCGGCCTGGAGGTTCGTCAGGTCAACGCGCTGCACGCCGCGAGCGCCGACGTCGTCGTGGCGGATCGGACCGAGCTGCTGGACCGGGCGTGATCAGCCATCCGGCGTACACCGTCGAGGGGTGGTGTCTGCGCGAGCGCAGTCTTGATCTCGGCGTGTTGGCGCAGAGCGAGTCGTTGTTCGCGTTGTCCAACGGGCATCTCGGCTGGCGCGGCAACCTGGATGAGGGGGAGCCGCACGGATTGCCGGGCTCGTATCTGAACGGGGTGTACGAGACGCGGCCGCTGCCGTACGCCGAGGCCGGCTACGGCTACCCCGAATCGGGGCAGACCGTCATCGACGTGACCAACGGCAAACTGATCCGCCTGCTGGTCGACGATCAGCCCTTCGACATCCGCTACGGACAACTGCTCGCGCACGAAAGGGTACTGGACTTTCGGACCGGTCTGCTCACGCGTGAAGTGGAGTGGGTATCACCGGGCGGGCGGTGCGTGCGGGTGCGCTCGCGGCGGCTGGTGTCGCTGGTGCAGCGGGCGGTGGCCGCGATCTGCTACGAGGTCGAGGCCCTCGACGAGGAGGTGCGGGTCGTGCTGCAGTCGGAGTTGGTGGCTAACGAGACGTTGCCGACCAGCGGTGGCGATCCGCGGCGTTCCGCGGCGTTGCGAGCGCCGCTGGTCTCCGAGCAGCACGACTGCACGAGCACAGGCGGATCGCTGCTGCACCACACCGCCGTCAGCGGGCTGCGGATCGGCGCGGCGATGGAGCACGACATCCACGGTCCTGCCTCGGTGTGCGCGGATCCGGTGAGTGCAGCCTCGGTGAATCCGGCCGTCGTGAACGTGTCAGGCCACAGCGTGCCGGATCTGGCCCGGGTGACGCTGACCACGACCCTGCGGCCTGGGCGGCGGCTGCAACTGGTCAAGTTCGTCGCCTACGGCTGGTCGGCGGTCCGCTCGCCACCGGCGGTCGCCGACCAGGTTGCCGCCGCCCTGACTGCGGCTGTGCAAACCGGTTGGGACGGTTTGGTCTCCGAGCAACGCGCCTATCTGGATGAGTTCTGGGCCGGCAGCGACGTCGAGCTCGACGGTGACGCCCGGGTGCAGCAGGCGGTGCGGTTCGCCATGTTCCACCTGCTGCAAGCCGCCGCGCGGGCCGAGGGCCGGGCGATCGCGGCCAAGGGGCTCACCGGTCCCGGCTATGACGGGCACGCATTCTGGGACACCGAGACCTATGTGTTGCCGGTGCTTTCCTATACCGTCCCGCACGCCGCGGCCGACGCGCTGCGGTGGCGGCACTCGATCCTGCCCAAGGCGCTGGACCGGGCGACCCAGCTCGGGTTGGCCGGCGCGGTGTTTCCATGGCGCACCATCGCCGGTCACGAATGTTCGGGGTACTGGCCGGCCGGGACGGCGGCTTTCCATGTCGGCGCCGATGTCGCCGATGCGGTCGTGCGCTACGTGCAGGTGAGCGGAGATGAAACGTTCGAACGTGACGTCGGCCTGGAACTGCTGGCCCAGACAGCGCGGCTGTGGTGCTCACTTGGCCACTACGACGCGCGGGGCGGGTTCCGTATCGACGGGGTGACCGGTCCGGATGAGTACTCTGCGTTGGCCGACAACAACGTGTACACCAACCTCATGGCGCAACACAACCTCGCCTCCGCGGCCGACGCCGCCCAGCGACACGCCGAACAGGCTCACCACCTCGGCATCGACGCCGAGGAGATCGGTGCGTGGCGTGCTGCCGCAACGGCCATGGTCATCCCGTATGACGACGACCTGGGCGTCCATCCCCAGGCCGAGGGATTCACCAAGCACGAAATCTGGGACTTCGCCGGCACGACCGACCAGCAGTACCCGCTGCTGCTGCACGTGCCCTACTTCGACCTGTACCGCAAGCAGGTCGTCAAACAGGCCGACCTGGTGCTGGCGATGCACCTGCGCAGTGAGGCGTTCACTCCGGCGCAGAAGGCCCGCAACTTCTTCTACTACGAAGCCCTGACGGTGCGCGACTCGTCCCTGTCGGCCTGCACTCAGGCGGTGCTTGCCGCCGAGACCGGCTACCTGGACCTGGCTTATGACTACCTGACCGAAGCGGCGCTGATGGATCTGCACGACCTCGAACACAACACCCGCGACGGCCTGCACGCCGCGTCGCTGGCCGGGACCTGGATCGCGCTCGTCCCTGGACTGGCTGGGCTCCGCGAACGCGACGGCACCCTCGCCTTCACCCCCCGCCTTCCCTCCGGCATCAGTCGCCTCGCCATCACGCTGCGCGTGCGCAGCCGGCGACTGAGCATCGAGATCACCCCGGACACCACGACCTATCGGCTGCACGACGGAGACCCACTGCGCCTGCTCCACCACGGCGCACCCGTCACCCTGACCACCACGAACGCCATCAGCCGAGCGAACCACGCGACGTCACCCCACAATCGGGCGGACGACGGGGGTCCGACCGGGGAGGCCCCGACGCAACCCCGCGGCCGAGCCCCAGCCCACCAGCAGCAAGTCCGATGACGCCCGCGACCACAGCCGATCGAGCCCGTCGGGCGCCCGGCGGCGACACCCCTGGTGATCTTCGCGATCACCGGGGATTTGGTCTCGCTCGATGACCTCGCCGGGCAGCCACCACTGCCGGGTCAGCCCGTCTCCGTTTGCCCAGTCCTCGCCCCGGTTCTTCGTGCGCCCAGCAGACATGACTTGGGGTCGGCAGCCGCGTGTGGGCGGTATCCGGCACGAACTGATGGAGATCGGTCCCTACGAGGACGTCGTACTCCACCTACACACCAGTCGTCTCAGTCCGAGCAACATCCACATGCTAGGCATCCAACGGTGAACCTGCTCCCCGAGCTACCGTTCTGGGCGGAACTGGTCATCTTCGCAGCCAGCGCCGCCACCATCTGGATGGCTGGCATCTCCTTGTCGAACTACACCGACATCCTGGCCGACCGGCTCCACCTCGGCCGGGCCCTCGGCGGGCTGATCCTGCTCGCCGTCGCCACCAACCTCCCCGAGATCGCCATCACCTACAGCGCGGCCGCCAGCGGGAAGCTCGACGTCGCGGTCAGCAACATCCTCGGCGGGATCGCGATCCAGACCGTGGTCCTGGTCGCCCTTGACGCGTTCGGGGTTCGCGAACGCCGACCCCTGACCTACCAGGCCGCCAGCCTGACCCTCGTCATCGAAGGCGCCGTCGTGCTCGCCGTCCTGGCGGTGGTCGTGATGGGCACCCAGCTCCCCAAGAACCTGGTGTTCGCCCGCCTCACCCCCGACGTGATCGTGATTCCCCTGGTGTGGGTAGCCGGGCTGATCCTGACCCAACGAGCGCAGCAGAAGCTGCCCTGGTCCGACAGCGGAGAAGCACCCGACAGCCAACCCAAGCCGCGCGGCCACTCCCAAAAATCCAGAGCGGCTGATGCGACTCGACGTGGCGTCTCCACCCTCAAAGCCGCCGTCATCTTCACCGCGGCAGCGTTCGCCACCCTCATCGCCGGAATCCTGGCCGAGGAAAGCGGCACCGCAGCAGCCGACCACGTCGGCCTCTCCGGGGTCGTGTTCGGTGCCACCATCCTCGCCACCGCAACCTCCCTGCCCGAGCTCAGCACCGGACTCACCTCAGCCAAGCAAGGCGACTACAAACTCGCCTTCGGCGACATCTTCGGCGGCAACGCCTTCCTCCCCGTCCTCTTCCTCCTCGCCACCCTCGTATCCGGCCAAGCTGTTCTCCCCAACGCTCACAACTCCGACATCTATCTCACCGGCCTCGGCGCACTCCTCACCGTCATCTACCTGTCGGGCCTCATCTTCCGACCAGGCAAACAACACGCCCGGCTCGGCATCGACAGCATTGCCGTCCTCGGCCTGTACACACTCGGCGTTCTGGGCCTTCTCGCAATGAACTGACCGGCCACACCGCCCCGTCCGACCGCTCCAGTCAAGAGTCCCCGGCGTCGCCTCGACGCGGCCCACCTCGATGCTCTATCCCGTCGCGACGCCTCGGTGATCGCACTGCCACCGTGACGCGAGAAGCCGCTGCCAGGTCGGCTGACGAGGCTGGTGAGATCGAGGATTCGGGACCGCCCTTTTTGAGGGCACCGACTTTTGAGGACACCGACTCGAAACGGCTAATCACCTCCAGATGCGAGCAGATAAGTGACTCAGGACCAGATCGTCGAACAACACCGACGATGGATGCACCCCAAGGCGGATTGTTATCGAAGAGTTGCGCAAATTGGAATTCGGAATGGTAGTGGGTAATGTCGAAAATATCGAATCACTGAGCTGCGTCATCGTGATACTGATTCATGTGGACCGGCTTGGAAAGGCACCTCGATCCCACACGATCACCCACCTCGGTTGATTCTGCGGTCATTCCCCCAACCCCAAGGAGGCGCACGTTGTTCACGCCGTCCAAGCACACCATCCGACTCGCCGCGCTCGCGGCTGCCATCGCGTTGCCCTTGAGCTTCGCTGCATGCAGCTCGTCCGAGCCCTCGCCATCCCCGTCGTCCGGCCCGGCTACGTCGAGCTCTGCACCATCCACCCCAGGCTCAGAAACCTCAGCGACCTCGACTGAAGCGTCCCCGTCCACCGGCACCGGCGGGTCGACGACAGACGCCGCCGGCGCAACGTTCGGAGCCGGCTGCGCGTCCGTTCCCACAACCGGCGCCGGATCCTTCGATCAGATGTCGAATCTGCCAGTGGCATCCGCGGCCAGCAGCAACCCGTTGCTGACCACCCTGGTGACTGCGGTCAAGGCAGCCGGTCTCGTCGACACCCTGAACAACGCCACCGACATCACGGTGTTCGCTCCGACCGATGACGCATTCAAGTCGGTCCCCCAGGCCGATCTCGCGAAGCTCTTGAGCGATCCGTCGAAGTTGTCCACCGTCTTGACCACGCATGTCGTCAAGGGGCGACTGGCGCCCGACCAACTCGCCGGTTCGCACAAGACACTCAGTGGCGCGACGATCACGGTGAAAGGATCTGGCGAGGACTTCACCGTCGACGGCAAGGCCAAGATCATCTGCGGCAACGTGCAGACCGCCAACGCCACCGTCTACATCATCGACCACGTCCTCGCCACGTCGTGATCGAGCCGATCTCCCTCGATCCCGACGGTGACCTTGCCTCAGCCGAGGTCGCAGCTCAGCTCAGGCAGATGCCTCGGCCGCGAGTTCGCTGATCGCGGCCGAGGGTGGTGCTGAGTGGGGCGGGCGGGGCTCGAACCCGCGACCCAGGGATTATGAGTCCCCTGCTCTGACCGGCTGAGCTACCGCCCCAGGCGTCGGTGCCGTCGCGGCTCTCGATGATACTGGTCGTCGAGCCCGCCAGCATGAGGACCGGCCGCGAGCATGAGGACCGGTAGGCGGATTCCTGCGACGAGCGACAGCCCGTGAGGGTGCTCGCCCACAGCCTGACCGCGACGGCTTCTCCTAGTCGCCAGGATCTCTTTCCAGCTCCGCGGCCAGAGTGGTCAGCCAGTCGGCGACTCCCGACGGACCGTCCAGCACGAGATCGGAGAGTCCGGCCAGCGCGTCCTCCTCGTGCGAGGCGGAACAGATCAACAGGCCGTGGATCCCCTCGGTGCGCAGCTGCTCGACGGCCCGGAACGCCGGCAGGTCACCGAGATCGTCCCCGGCGAAGATCACCTGACCGGCGCCGGTTTCGGTCACGATCCCGCGGAGCGCCTCCCCCTTGTCCATCCCGGGGGCGCGAATCTCCAGCACGCTCTTGCCGGGCTCCAGGTGTAGACCGTGGCGCTCGGCGAGATCGGCCAGCGGGCCCTCGAGCCGGCCGAAGGCGGCAGGATCGCGCAGTTCCCGGGTGTGCACCCCGAGCGCGCGCCCCTTGTTCTCCAGGCGGACCCCGGTCAGTCCGAGCTCGACGAGCATCGCCGGCACCTCATCGGCGGCTGCGGCGATCGCGGGCGGCACGGGCGGTGTGACGTACTCACCGGTACTGGCGTCCCAACGCTCGACACCGTACTGGCCGAGCACGACGAGCCGGTCCAACCCGGCGGTCTGGTCGAACTGTCCCAACTGGACGGCCGCCCGGGCCGGACGCCCGGTGATCACCACGATCTGGCCGACCATTCCGCCCAGTCGGCCTAGGGCGACCACGGCGCGTGGATCGGCGAATGCCTGCTCCGGATCATCGGTGATCGGCGCAAGCGTACCGTCGAAGTCGACGGCCACCAGCGTCGCTTCGGGATGCTTCAGGACGGCTTCGTACGCCTGTCGGCCGACGCCGGACTCGGGCCTGGTCGGGCTCATTGCTCGAGCCTGCCAGATGACACCTCGCCATCTGCTGAGGGGGCCACGGCGTGGGTACCGGTTGGTCGATGGGCGGTCTTGGCTAGGGTCGAAACAGTGGACAGAGGGTGGGTACATGGTTTCAGGTCCGGGTGATCAGCAGGAGGCACAGGTTTCGCGACCTCCGACAGCGTCTTTTGTCGTCGTGGCGAATCGATTGCCGGTGGACCGGGTCGAGAACGCGGATGGCAGTGTCGACTGGCGGACGTCGCCCGGCGGTCTGGTCACCGCCCTCGAGCCGATCATGCGCGCTCACGAAGGTGCCTGGGTCGGCTGGCACGGCGCGCCGACCGAAGAGCTGGAACCATTCAGCAACGGCGGCATGGAACTGGTGCCGGTCGGTCTCTCGCACGAAGAGGTGGAGCTGTACTACGAAGGCTTTTCCAACGGGACGCTGTGGCCGCTCTACCACGATGTCATCGCTCACCCGGAGTTCCACCGGGAATGGTGGGTGGCTTACCGGAAGGTCAACCAGCGCTTCGCCGAACGGACCGCGGAGGTGGCGGAAAGGAACGCCCTGGTCTGGATCCAGGACTACCAGTTGCAACTCGTGCCGCAGATGTTGCGATCGATGCGACCGGACCTGCGCATCGGGTTCTTCCTGCACATCCCCTTCCCGCCCACCGAGCTCTACCAACAGCTGCCCTGGCGAAACCAGATCATCGAAGGTCTGTTGGGTGCGGATCTCGTCGGCTTCCAGCTCCCCGGCGGTGCTCAGAACTTCCTGCGTCTGGTGCGGCAGCGGTTGCACTACGACACCCGACGTGACCGGATCCAGATGCCGGAGGGACGTACGGTCCTGGCCCGCGCCTATCCCATCTCCATCGATGCGGCCGCGCTGAACGAGCTGGCTCAAAAGCCCGAGACCGAGGCCAGGGTCGAGCAGATCCGGGCCGATCTGGGTCATCCGGAGACAGTCCTGCTCGGGGTCGACCGGCTGGACTACACGAAGGGCTTGCCGGAGCGGATCCAGGCCTTCGGAGAGCTGATCGCCGACGGCAGGATCGATGCCGACAAGACCGCCTTCATCCAGGTGGCAACTCCCTCACGGGAGCGTGTCGACCAGTACCGCAAGCTCCGGGACGACATCGACCGGTTGGTCGGCCGCATCAACGGCGACCTTGGTCATTACGGTCGGCCGCCGATCACCTACCTGTATTCCTCCTACCCCCGCGAGGAGATGGCCGCGCTCTACCGGATGGCGGATGTGATGGTCGTGACACCACTGCGCGACGGGATGAACCTCGTCGCCAAGGAGTACGTCGCCTGCCGGGTGGCCAACGACGGCGCCCTGGTGCTGAGCGAGTTCGCCGGTGCAGCCAAAGAGCTCCGCCAGGCGTACCAGGTGAACCCGTACGACATCGACGCCCTGAAGGAACGCATCGTGGAGGCGATGACCGACAACGCTCGTACCAAGTCCCGACGGATGAGGATCATGCGGCGACAGGTCTTCGAGAACGACATCGAGCACTGGGCTCAGTTGTTCCTCGACGACCTGGCGGGCAGGGACCGCCGGGACTAGCGCGCGCACGGCCTCACCATGGGGAAGGACTCGCGGGCAGACTGTGTCTGTCTACGGCTACCTGACCGGCGTGAGGACTGGAGGATGCTCGTCAAGGCAGACTCTTCGACGCCCGCAGGCCCATGATCCCGGCGATCAGCGTGACCACGCCGAAGATCACGAGGATCCATCCCCCGAGCAGGGCCAACACGACCACGGACGTGACCGGCGAGGCCAGCAGGACGATCGCGCCGAGCAGGTAGACAACACCGATGACGATCTTCCAGAGCCGCTCGCCCTTGAGATTCTGAGCGCCGATGACGATGTTCATCACCGCGTCGACGAACCAGCCGATGGCCAGCACGACCAGCAGCGTCAGGATCGACAGGGCCGGGTTTCGCAGGCAGAAGATGCCGGCGATCGCGATCAGCACCCCGAAGGTGATGGACAAGCCCTTCTCCCAGCCCTCCAAGCCCTTGTCGGTGATGCCCATGACGAGCCGGATGATGCCGGTGATGATGAGTTGGAGGCCGAAGAGGACCCCGATGACCAACAGGCTCGACTTGGGGAACACGATGACGAGGATGCCGAACAGCAGCGCGATCGCGCCGGAGACGATGGTCAGGACGGCCGTCGATCGGGTCAATTGAGCGATCGGCGACGGGGACGTGACTGACATGCTCGACTCCTGGTGTGAAGGGGACGAGGCAACGCTAGAGCGTCGCGGCCCGCCGAGCCGGATGGTCGAGCGGCGTGTCGAACAGACCAGACCGTCTCGGCTCAGCGCCGTCGACCGAGGGTCAACCCGAGCCAGGTGCGACCCGGATGAGCCGGCTTGGACGTCTGGGCCGAGATCGAGACGACAGCGGGACACCGGGCCCGGACGGCACGCTCGAATCGGCTGGTCAGGGTGACCTCGGACGAAGGGCAATGGGCGCACGCACCGTCCAGCCGCACCTCGACCACGCCGTCGTGGACGTCCACCAGTTCGATCGCACCTCCGTGGGAGCGGATGTAGAGACCGACCTCACCGTCGATGACCTCGTGCACCGCCATCCGCAGCACCGAGTCAGCACCTCCTGCAGTCGGGTTCGCCGCCCAGTGCTGGGGAACGGTGACCGCGCTCAGCAGCGCGTTCCGGGCTCGTGCGCCCTCGACCCGCCAGCTCCGGTCGGCGCCCAGCCGGGTCCGGATTGCGACCGGCTCGACCGTCACCGACTCGATCGTGCCGTCATCGAGCAGCGCCTGCAGGACCGCCGGAATCCGAGCCGGCTCGCCGACGAACGGCAACGTGCCGGCGGGGATCACCCAACGGAGCTCGCGGTCGGAGCCGTCGACGCTCTCAGGGTGCAGCGGGACGCTCTGCCCATCACCCGCCAGATCGGCACTCATCAGGTCAGGGCTCCGACGATGACTCGGGCGGCCAAGGCCATCACCCAGGCGACCCCGAACATGTAGCCGAAAGCGATGATGGGCCAGCGCCAGGAGCCGGACTCCCGCCGCAGCGCGCCCACCGTGGACATGCACTGCAACGCGTAGACGAAGAAAACCAGTAAGGCGGCGAGCACCGGCGGCGTGAACAGTGGCTGGCCGGCTCGCGGCCCGTCGTCGACGGTCATGCTGCGCAGCGCCGTCGACGGGTCGGCGGGATCCTCGGCTGCCGCGACCTGGCCCAGGGTCGCGACGAACACCTCGCGGGCCGACAGTGAGGCCAAGACGGCGACATTGATCCGCCAGTCGAAGCCGAGCGGTTCGAAGACGGGCTCGACGAAGCGACCGGCGGCGGCGCCGTAGCTGTGATCGATCACGTACGCGGAGGCTGCTGCGCTGTCGTTCGGGTCGACCCCGGCCGCCGTCAGCTGGACGGCTCCGCGGACGGGCAGATTGAGCAACAGCCACAAGACCACGGTGGTGACCAGGATGATCTTCCCCACCTTGCGGAGAAAGGTGAGGCAGGCCGACCACACGGCGAGGGCGACAGAGCGGGCCGAGGGCACCCGGTACGGCGGCATCTCCATGTAGAAGGGGAGCAAGGGGCCGGATCGACCGCGACCGATCCGGGAGAACACCCAGGCGGCGAGCATCGCCGAGACGGCACCGAGCAGGTAGAGCCCGAACATCACGACACCCTGGGCACCGATCGGGCCGAACCGGGTATCCGGATCGACCAGGAGCCCGATCAGCAGCACGTAGACGGGCAACCGGGCCGAACACGTCATCAGCGGAGCACCCATCATCGTGGCGATCCGGTCTCGAGCCGACGGCAGCGTTCTGGTGGCCATGATGCCGGGCACCGCGCAGGCCAGCGAGGACAGCAGGTCCACGAACGCTCGCCCCTCCAACCCGGCCTTGCTCATCACCCGATCCATCAAGAACGCAGCCCGGGCGAGGTAGCCGATGCCTTCCAGCAGCGAGATGAGCAAGAACAGCAAGGCGATCTGGGGGAGGAAGACCAGCACCCCACCGACGCCGCCGAGCAGGGCGCCGGACAAGAAGCTGGAGAGCCAGCCGATGGTGACGTACTGCTGGACCAGTGACCCCAGATAGCCGAAAAAGGTCTCTACGCCGTCCTGCAACGGGGCGGCTACGGTGAAGATCACCTGGAAGAACGCAAACATCGTGCCGAAGAAGATCATCGTCCCCCAGACCGGGTGTAGCAGCACGGCATCGACCCGGGCGGTCCGCTGGTCGAGGTCCGGCACCCGATAACCGGCGGTGGACAGCACCGAGTTGATCCACCCCGACACCTCCGCCGGACCCGTCGGAGGCAGCACGGGCGGAGCGGACCACAGCTGCGGTTCCGCCAGCCGGTCCCGCAGCGCAACGAGGTCGCTCGGTCGCCCGGCGGTGACGCTCACCACCGGCACGCCGAGTGCGCGGCGAAGAGCCGGCACGTCCAACGCACCCTGTCGCCGGGTCAGCTCGTCGGAGAAGGTGAGAACGACACAGACCGGCAGTCCCGTCTGCAGCACCTGCGCGAGGAGGCCGAGCGAGCGCTGCAAAGTCGTGGCATCGAGGGTGACCACGACGCCACCCGGAGTATCGGCGGCACCGGTCACGTCAGGGTCGAGCAGGTCGGTGACGATCTGCTCATCGAGGCTGATCGGGTCCAGGCTGTAGGTACCGGGCAGGTCCTCCACGACCACCAAACCAGCACCAGTGGCGGCAACTCCCTCGTAACGAGCGACCGTCACCCCCGGGTAGTTGCCGGTCTTGGCCCGCAGCCCGGTCAGGGCGTTGAACAGCGTCGTCTTGCCGGAGTTCGGGCTCCCGACCAACGCCAGCCGGACCCTGTCCAGTGCCGCAGTCGGTCCCGTGCCGGGCTGGTCCTTCACCGCGTCGAAGCGACGTCGACGAGGCGGGCGTGCACCCGTCTCAGCGCGACCTCGTAGCCGGCGACGCGGAAGATCACCGGATCCGACAGCGGCGCCCGGCGTACGACCTCCACCGCTGCGCCTGGCGCGAAGCCGAGGTCGATGAGGCGGCGGGCCACGGTCGGATTCCGGTCATCGCGGACACTCAGCACCGTGCAGCGGTGGCCCGGTCTCAACTCGTCCAGGGTCGTGCGTTCGGAATCGAGCGACGCGGCCACCGGAGAGACCACACGCTCGCCCAACCGTGCTGACACGATCGACATCGGTTCCACCCCACCGCTAAGGACAGCCTCACCAGATATAGGTAAGGCTAGGCTTCATAGCCGGCCTGTCAATACCCCCGAACCAATAGTGGTCCACGTCACCCCGGACGTGGTCGGACCTGGATCGCCGCCAGGTCGGTCCCGCTGAGACGCCGACGGGATCCGCTGACCAGCACGTCATCGGTGACCACGTCGAGGTGGATGCCTGGCCGGACGCCCAGCGTGTCGAGCCGATCCAGGGCATCCGGGTCGGCGTCGGAAACCCGCAACACCGTGTACCGGCCCGGTTCCACCTCATTCAACGGGCGAGCTTCCGGGGGATGGTGAACGGTACCGTCGGCCCGAGGAATGGGATCGCCGTGGGGGTCCGCGGTCGGATGGCCGAGTAGGGCGTCCATCCGCTCGATCAGACGCTCGGATACCGCATGCTCCATCCGTTCCGCCTCGTCGTGCACCTCGTTCCAGCTGTAGTGCAGGATGCTCACCAGGAAGGTCTCGAGCACGCGGTGTCGACGCACCATCGCGACGGCGTAGGCCGAGCCGGCGGCGGTCAAGCTGACGGGGCGGTACGGCTCGTAGTGCATCAGACCCTGACCGGCGAGCCGCCGGACCGTCTCGGAGACGTTGGCCTGACTGGTCTGAAAGCGGTCGGCCAAGGCTTTGGTGGTGATCGGCGGCCCGCCCCACTCGGTCGCCGACCAGATGACCTTGAGGTAGTCCTGCGCGACCGGAGTGATGTCATTCGGATCCGGTGAAAAGGTTCCGGGACCCTGTCGCTCAGCCATCGACGAGTCCTCAGCCCGCGCCGAGCCCAGTGAGCACGATCAGCACGAGGTTGAGCAGCACGATCAACCCCAACGCCGCCCAGGCGGCCAGCTTGAGCGGAAGGCGGTTGACGTAGCGTCCCATCAGCTTGCGGCTCGCCGTCAAGACGACCAGCGGAATCAGGGCGAACGGGATGCCGATGCTGAGCAGCACCTGGCTGAGCACCAGCGCCCAGGTGGGGTTGCCGGCGAGCGCAAGGACGAGGAGAGCTGGGACCAGCGTGATCGCGCGCCTGACCAGCAGCGGGATCCGGACGTGCAGGAGCCCGGCCATGATCGTCGACCCGGCGTAGCAACCGACCGAGGTCGACGCGAGCCCGGAGGCGAGCAGGCCGACGCCGAACGCCACTCCGACCACCGGCCCCAAAGTGGCGGCGATCGCGGCGTGGGCACCCTCGATGGTGTCGGTGCCGTCTTGCCCGCGCAGGCTCGCCGCGGCCAGCAACAGCATGGCGATGTTGACAGAGCCGGCGATCACCAGCGACGCGACGACGTCGACCCGGGTGGCACGCAGCAACCGGGGCAGACCCAGTGTGGCGGTGCTGGGACCGTGTCGGTCGCGAGCCAGCGAGGAGTGCACGTAGATCGCGTGCGGCATCACCGTGGCGCCCACCATGCTAGCAGCCAGCAAGACCGTCGGGGCGCCATCGAAACTCGGCACCAGTCCACCGGCGGCCGCGGACCAGGAGACAGGGCTGACGACCAGGCCCGCGGCGAAGCCCACCGTGATGACGGCCAACAGCCCCACCACCACGAACTCGAACGGACGCTGACCCCGTTGCGACTGCACCGCCAGCAGCAGCATCGAGATCACCCCGACGATCACGCCACCGACCAGCAGCGGGACGTCGAAGAGGATCTGCAGGGCGATGGCACCGCCGATCACCTCGGCCAGATCGGTCGCCGCCGCCACGAGCTCGGCCTGTGCCCAGTAGAGCAGCCGGATGGGACGGGACAGCCGATGGCCCAGGAGTTCGGGCAGGCTTCGGCCCGTGACCAGACCGAGCTTGGCCGACAGGTACTGCACGAGCACCGCCATACCGTTGGCGGCGACCAGCACCCAGACCAGGAGATATCCGTACCGCGCACCGGCGGTCAGGTTGGCGGCCACGTTGCCCGGGTCCACATAGGCGATTGCCGCGACGAAGGCCGGCCCCAGCAGCCAGGGCAGCGACCGTCTTCGGCCGCTCGGCCGCGCCGCCGCCGAGCGGCTGGACAGCGAACCCATGGTCACAAAGAGTTAAGGTACCTGAACTTCGCCGGAAGCGCCCAACGGTGACGCAGTCCGGCTCGCGTACCTGAGGGCATCGGTCGGGACGATCATGACCGTCACGGTGCGCGGTCCGCAGTCTTCCAGCCGATTTCTGCCTCGTCCGGGCAGGATCCGCACCGCAGCCGAGACGGCGCCGACGTTCGCCGAGTACGCCGAGGTCTGGCTGCGCGCTCGCAAGGTGCGGGGGCATCCGCTGCAGGAGTCCACCAAGCGGGGCTACCTGATCTGGCTGGGCAAGTACGTTCTGCCGACGTTCGGCGAGACGCCGCTGGACACGATCACCGCGACCGATGTGGTGCGGTGGTACGAAGGACTCCCCCACGACGAGGGGGAAGACCGTGCGCGAGCGCAACGCGCTTGCCAAGGCGATCATGAAGTTCGCGACGGCCGCGGACGGCGTGCTTCCCCGCGCCGTCAACCCGTTCACCATCGATGGCGCCGGCACCATCGGCAAGCGAGCGGACAAGCGGACCGAGGTGATCGAGGACGCCGACCTCGATCTCATCCTGGCCACGATCCGGCCCGAGTGGCGGGCCATGATCGCCTGGCACTCGGCTGCGGCCTCCGGTTCGGGGAGATCGTTGCCCTGCGACGCTCCGACGTGGACCTCCGCGCGAGGCCACCCGTCGTGCGGGTCCGCCGGGCAGTGGGCACCGGCCCCGGCGGCAAGCGATACGAGAAGGAGCCGAAGCCGCGAGTTGGCATCCGCGACCACCGCATCCCTGGAGGTGTGGGCAAGGTCCTCACCGAGCATCTGCGGACCTACGTCGCCGGCCGCGACGGACTGCTCTTCCCCGGTCCGTCCGGCGACTGGCTGCAGCCGACGCGGTTCCGACGGCTGGTAGGCGGATGGCGCGACGTACGCCAGGCCGTCGGCCGGCCGATCAACTTCCACGACCTCCGGGCGACCGGTGCCACCCGACTCGCGCAGAAGGGCGCGCATGTCGCCGAGGTGCAGGCCGTCCTCGGCGACTCCTCGTCCCAGGCCGCCGAGCGATACGTCCGCGCCACCCAGAGCCGGATGGACGATCTCACGGCCGCGGCGTTCGCAGGACTCAGCTTCGGAGCGACGGAACGGTAGAGGGCTGCCTCGCCGACACGCGCGGAGGTCGCACAAGTGAGCATTGTCGACTGCGGAAGTGTGAACTGCAGTTGACACAACCAAGATCAAGGTTCTCAAGAGTGAGACGTTCGGAAGATGGCTTCACGGCCTGAGGGACCGCCGCGCGGCAGCGCGGATCGCCATCCGGGTGATCGGCTGGCTGCCGGCAACCCGGCGATGTGAAACCTGTCGGGGAGGACATCTCCGAGATGCGGATCAACTATGGCCCCGGCTACCGGGTCTACTTCCAGAGACACGGCGACATCGTCGTCATCTTGCTCTGCGGCGGCGAGAAGTCCACGCGGCAACGGGACATCGAGAACCCGAAGCGAATCGCGAGGGAACGGCAGCAGCATGGCTGAGAAGTTCACATCGTATGACTCGGCGGATCACCTTACGTCGCTCGAGGACATCGCCCACTACCTCGAAGCTGCTCTGGACGAGGCCGGAGACGACCCTGCATTCATCACCCACGCAATCGGGGTCATCGCCCGCTCCCGGAACTTCAGCGAACTCGCACGCAAGGTTGGCATGAGCCGCGAGGGCCTCTACGAGGCGCTGTCCGACAACGGCAACCCGAGCTTCGCCACCATCTTCAAGGTGGCCCGCGCCCTCGGACTGAAACTGGAGTTCCACGCTGTCGCCTGACCTTCGACCGCCGTCAAGCGCTCCGACCGCTCCAGGTGTTCGCCGGATACTCATCGATCAGCCGGTCGAGCGAGTCGACCCGCACGCGGATCGTTCGGCGACCGAGCCGGATGGCGTCGAGCTCGCCGCCGGCGATGTAGCGGCGGACCGTCTTGGTCGAGACGGCGAGGGTGTCGGCCGCTTCGGCCAAGGAGATCAAGCGACGGGCGTACTGGCGAGTGCTGCCATGGGGTGCTCCTGAGTTCGGGGCGGCCGGTTTGGTCGCGTTCATCCCTCGAGGCCGAGATCTGTCCTCCAGTGGCCACCCCATCTTCAGTCCCCTCCCGTATTCACCCTCCCGTCTCAGTTCCTCCTTTCCGGCCTCCCTTCGCTTCTTCGCCCCTACCCGCCCTTGTCCTCATCACCCCTCCTCCTTCCCGATACACCTCTTTCATTGGCAATTCGGGGTGGCGGTGCAAGACTGCGGCGCCGTGGTGCGTGCGGACAGGCGTGCGTGACGGACCGGCGAGGTCTACGGCTGTTTTGAGGTGATCGTTGGACTCGGTGATGGTGAGCAGCGCTGCCGCGGCATCTGCGCGGCTCAGGGCGCTCGGCCTGGTGAACAGGTCCGAGCTGATGCGGGTGCCTGCCTGGGCACGTGCGTCGGTGAGCCGATTGAGGCGGGCGATGGTCCACTCCAGGCCGCTGACGGTGACTGCGTCTTCGAGCGCAGCGGCGTCGGCGTAGGCGGCGGCAAAGACTCGGCGCAGCACAGCGATAGGCAATCGTGGCGTGTCGGCGACGAGCGGGTAGGCGCTGGTGACGACCAGGCGCCGTACCCGAGTCCGCTGCATTGCTGTCGTGATCACTCCCGCCATCTCGGCGCTGTGATGGGGCCCGTGCCGGCTAGGTGGTCCGAGAATCGCGATAACCGCGTCGGCACCGGCCACCGCCCGGACGACGGCATCGGGATCGCGGCCGTCGCCGTTCACGACATCGGCCAACGCGTCCCGATCGGTCAGGGCGTTAGGGCGGCGGGTGAGCGCCGTGACTTGGTGCCCGCGGCGCGCACCCTCGACGATCAGATGCGTGCCGGTTCGGCCGGTGGACCCGATGACCGTGATGTTCATGGCGGTCTGGCCTACGACCGGCCGCGGTCGGCGTGGGCAGCTGCGTCCCAGTCGAGGTGATAGTCGAAGGTTTCCCGCAGCGCCTTGCTGTCGGCGGTCACCTTGAGGATCGGCGGCAGCATGGCGTCCCGGGCGAGGCGCCCGAACGGGCCGGCAATCTTGTTGTTGTTGATCCGCGCCGCCCACTTGATGATCTTCTCCACGCGTGGGCGGCGCAGCGCCGTGAAGGAGGTGAACGCGGCCTGCGGTGTGGGCTCATCACGTAGGCACTTCGCGAGCACGACGGCGTCCTCGATCGACAGCGAAGCGCCTTGCCCGGAGGTGGGCGAGGGGGCGTGAGCCGCGTCGCCGATGACGATCATGCGGGCGCGGTGCCAGGTCGGTAGGTGGGCCAGGGTGTGGATCGGGCTCATCGCCATGATGTCCTGGGTGGCGTTGATGAGCTCGGTTGCGGGGCCGGCGTCGTCGGCGAACAGCTCGGCCAGCCGTTCCCGCGCATCGGGGCCCGATAGCGCGACGAGTTCGGCCGGGTCGGGTTCGTGGCGGCGTGCGAGGTTGGCGAACCACCACACCTCACCGCTCGGGGCCACGGCGTAGCCGAAGAACGCCAGCATGCCGAAGATCATCTCGTAGCTGCCCCGTTCGGTGTCGACGTGCACACCGCGGGCGTAGCCGCCGGAGGTGAGCAGCCCTGTATAGGCCGGGATCGGGGCGGTGGGGTCGATGACGCGACGAACGGTGGAGTGGACGCCGTCGCAGCCGATCAGCACGTCGGCGGTCACCTCACTGCCGTCGGCAAAGGTCGCGCGCACGCTGTCGCCGCTCTGCTCGGCGGCGACGAGGCGGTTGCCGTGCTCGACCCGGATCCCGCGATCGCAGACCTCCTGATACAGCGCGCGGTACAGGGCGGCGCGGGTGATCGTCTGGCTGGTCGTGCCATCGAGCAGCGTCCTCCCGGTGCGGGTCGCGCCCAACTTCTTGCCGGTCCCGCTGCGCAACGTGATGGCCGGGGTGGCGAAGCCGGCCGTCAAGATCGGCTTGTCAGCATCAAGCACGCGCAGCGCATCGACGCCGTTGGAAGCGACGGTCAGGAATACCCCGACGCCGTCGGCGCTGTCGTGGTGGGCTTCATGGATGACCGAGTCGATGCCGGCTTTCTGCAGGGCCAGGGCCGTCGCGGGTCCGGCAACGCCGGCGCCAATGATGGCAGCGGTGCGGATCATGGAGTGCGTCCTTCGGTGGTGGTCTGGGTGTGAAACTGGGCCCACAACGGGCCCCAGCCCGTGACGGGATCGGTGATCTTGTCGATGAAGTCGGTGACGAACATGGATTCGGCGTCAAGCATCGCGAGCCGGTACTGCTCCTCGATGAGGAACAAGGGGTGCAGTTCGCCGGCGAGCGCCTGCTCGATCACGTCCTGGGTCTCGGCGCGCTGTTCAGTTAGCCGGGTCAGCCGGGCGGTCAGCAGTTCGACGACCCGGTCCGGCGGCAGGGCGGCGATCAGGGACAACGCGGCGACGAACTGCGGGTATTCGTGCTGCGGTTCGGCGACCAACTGGGCGAGCCAATCGTCGAACTCGATCCGCCCCGGGTCGGTGATGGCGTACAGCGTGCGTTCGGGGAGCTGCCCCTGCCGGCTGACCTCCTGCGCGGTAATCAGCCCGGCCTTGGCCAGCTGCCCCACCACCATGTAGAGCGAGCCGTGACTGAACTTCACGCTGCGCGCGTCGTCGTTCTCCCGCAGCGTTCGGCTCAACTCGTAGGGGTACATCGGTCGCTGCGTCAGATAGCTCAGCACCGCGAGTCCCAGCAGGTTGTCTCTCTTGCGTCGTGCCACCATGCCGCTCCCTCTAGTCACCGCCAACTATCTATGCAAAATTAGTTGATGTCAACTAGGCGTTGAGTGGTGAGGTAACGAGATGAAGCGAAGCTGTGTCTGATGGTCAGCCACGACCAGTGGCGCGCTGGAATCACGCGAGGTGGTAACGGCGGTCCGGTCCGGCAGCGAGGCGGAGTTCGGGCAGCTCGTCGACCGACATCGACGGGAACTGCAGGTGCCCTGCGACCGGATGATGGGGGGTTTGTCCGAGTCCGAGGACATGGTTCAGGAGTGCCTGCTGCGGCTTGGCGCAGCCGCGCCTCGTTCGAGGGGCCGTTCGATACTGCGGGCCTTGCTGTACCGGATCGCGACCAACGTCTGCCTCGATGAGCTGCGCAAACGGCCCCGACGGGTGCTGCCCTACGACGCCGCGCCCACGACCGACCTCACCGCTGAACTACCAGCACCAACGGTGGTGGCCTCGATCCGCAAGCATGCGGCGGTCGGCGAGTACCGCTTCCTCCCAACGCGGGCCAATACGCAGCCGGCAGCGGCGATCTACCTACGCCGTTCGGGAGACACGCACTTCCGGCCCCTGGCGCTGGAGGTACTGCGCTTCGTCGACGGCCAGATCGCCGAGATCCTCGACTTCCCGGCGGCACTGTTTCCCGCGTTCGGACTGCCCGCTGAACTCTGAGTGTCAGGCCCATCGCCTCGCTCAACGACCCTTGCTCGAACACGGGGCGGTGGGCACTGCGATTCCTTGTCCCAACGAGCTTCGTCTCAGGGTGGGCAGTCACCCACTACCGCCAAGGAGCTCGCAAAATGATCACCCACCCCGTCGACAGCACAACGACCTCGCGACCCCGATGAGACGGCGCGGACAGGACCGCTTCCCGACTGACGGCCTGGTTGCCGCCTATCGACTTCCTGTGCCCTCGTCCGCACGCCGACCGATCGGGCGACCGCCGCTCTGGCGAAGCGGCAGCCAGGTAATGTGGCGTGAGGGAAGTGGGCCGCTCGGAACCGGCGGACCCGTCGGCGATCGATCCGAGCCCAATTTGGCACTCCGGTCACGGTGGCGGCGGTGGGATCTGGGATCGCTCTACGGTGCTGCGGTGCGTCCGGTGGTGGTGAGGTTGAGCTTTTCGGGCGAGTTGGTTGCGGCCGAGGTCGGTGATGGTGACGGCGCGGTCGGCGGGGCGTCGGGTGATCCAACCGGAGTCTTCGAGGGTGGTGAGGAGGGTGGCGCCGAGGCGACCGGCGAGGTGGTGACGTTGTTCGCTCCAGTCCAGGCAGAACCGGAGCAGGGGTCGGCGGCTCGGCGATGAGGCTGTGAGAATGTCGCTGCTCACGCCGATCCGTTCCAGGACGGTGTCGGCGTTGGCGCCCAGTCGGTAGGGGTGGTCGGGCAGGGGCGCTGAAAGCGGGTCGGTGGGCCGGCGGCGGGTGGTGTCGATGTGGTCGGTGGCGTCCAGTGCGTGGTGGTCGAGCAGGGCTTGAGTCAGATCGCAGCCGAGCTGTCCGGCGAGGTGGTCGTAACAGGTGCGGGCCCGGCGCAGGGCGGCGGCGCGGGTGTCTTGGCGTAGTGACCGGATCGGCATGGTGGGGGCGGCGCCGGCGAGGGCTTCGAGGATGTCAGCGACCTGGTCGGAGGCCAGGCGGTAGTAGCGATGCCGCCCGGACCTCTCCCCGACGATCAGGTCCCTCCCGCTGAGGCGGTTCAGTTGTGCGCTGGCGGCCTGCGGGGTGACGCCGGCCTCCCTGGCCAGCACGCTGGCCGGCAGCGACCGGCCGTCGGCAAGTGCCATCAGGACGCGGGCTCGAGTGGGGTCAGCGAACAGGCTGGCGACGGCGGCTATATCAGCGTCACCACCGGTGCGCGGTGCAGGTTCCACGAGATTCTCTGCGGTCATGGCAGCCATTCTGGTCCCGCAACACTTCGGTCTCGGTGGAAGTGTCACGGCGGCAGGCTGAAGAACATGAACGCCAAGACGAGGAACCGGTCGGCGCCGCCCGCCCCCCGGTGGTTGGTGCTGACCGTGATGTGTGTCGGCTACTTCCTGGTGTTGCTCGACGTGACCGTCATCAACGTCGCCCTACCGCAGATCGGCGCTAGCCTCGGTGCGTCCGTGTCCGGGTTGCAGTGGGTCGTGGACGGGTACGCGCTGGCACTGGCGGCACTGCTGCTCGCCGGCGGCACGATCGGTGACCTGCGCGGACACAAACCCGTCGTGCTGACCGGACTGACCGTGTTCGGTGTGGCATCGCTGGCGTGCGGGCTGGCCCCGTCCACCGGTGTGCTGATCGGAGCACGGGTGGCGCAAGGGGTCGGTGCGGCTCTCCTGCTGCCAGGGACCCTGGCGATCATCAGCCGGGCCTTTCCCGAGCGCGGCGAGCAGGCCCGCGCGATCGGCATCTGGGCCGGGATCGGCAGTGCCGCGCTGCCCGCCGGTCCGTTGCTGGGTGGTCTGCTCGTGCAGGGGCTGGGCTGGCGGTGGGTGTTCTTCGGCAACCTCCCGATCGTGCTCATCGCCGGCGCGGTCGCCCTACGCACGGTCCACCCCGACACCGAGCTCGGCACCGGCCGACTGGACCGGGCCGGTATCGTGCTAGGCGCGCTCGCACTGACCGCCGCGACATTCGCGGTCATCCAGGCCGGACACCGGGGCCTCGGCGCCCCGCAGTTGTCGCGATCTTCGTCGCGGTCCTCGCCCTGTCCGGGTTCCTGCGGACCGAACACACCACCGCAGATCCTATGCTCCCGCTGTCGCTGTTTCGCCGCCCGGCGTTCTCGACCGCGAACGGTGTCGCGGCGGTGATGAATCTGGGCACTCTGGGGCTGCTTTTCTTGCTCACCTTGTTCCTGCAAAGCGTGCAACATCGCTCCGCGCTGGGTGCGGGCATCGCGGTGCTGCCCCTGTTCCTGCCGTTGACGGTGCTGGCACCGATCGCCGGACGTGTCACCGCAAACCGGGGGCCGAGACCGATGATGCTGGCGGGCCTCCTGCTCGCCGCGGCAGGCGTGACACTCACGGTGACCTGGACCGTGGACACTACTTACCCGCTGCTGCTGCCCACGATGCTCGGCTGGGGCATCGGGTTGGGTCTGCTGACCCCCGCCGTGGTCGCCGCCGCGATGGCCGCCGCACCACCGGAGCGGTCCGGACTGGCGTCCGGGGTCAACAACACCGCCCGCCAAGCCGGCGGCGCGATCGGCATCGCCGCCTACGGCGCCATCGCCGGCCAACCCGACCAGACCAGCCACTTCCTGTCCGGCCTACACACCGCCGGAGTGGTCACCGCCGCGCTGTTCGTCCTCGCCGCCTTGGCCACCGCCGCACTGATCCCCAACCATCCCGTAAGGACCCTTCAGCATGACCGGGCCCTGTCGGCAGATGGGCTATCCCCCGTGGGGGATGGCGATTAGGGACCGGCAGGCCAGCCGCGTTCGGCCAACTGGTCGGGTTGTCGGCAGGGGCTGCAATCGTTGTGGGCATGGCTTGGATTGCGTTGTTCCATTCCGTGCTCGGGGTCCGCCAGGGTGTCCGCGATGCCGCGGACACCCTGCGCGGTGCTGGGCATGACGTCGTGGTCGTCGACCAGTACGACGGGCGGGTGTTCGATGACTACCAAGATGCATCGACCTTCGCCGAATCGATCGGCTATCCAGCATTGATGCAGCGAGCGGTCGATAGAGTCAGGGACCTGCCTGACGGATTCGTCGCGGCCGGCTTCTCCAACGGCGGCGGCATGTCCGAGTACGTGGCCACGCAGCGGCCGGTCTCGGGTGTTCTCATGCTCTCCGGTGCTCTCGCGCTCGACATGATCGGCGCCGAGCAGTGGCCCGTCGGAGTACCGGGCCAGATCCACTACACGGTCGGTGATCCGTTTCGAAACCAGGACGGCATCGACGCCGTACTGGCCAAGGCACACGAGGCCGACGCCGACATCGCGATGTTCGACTACCCCGGCAACGGGCACCTGTTCACCGACTCATCGCTGCCAGACGAGTTCGACCCCGCGGCAGCCGAGGCTCTCTGGGAGCGGGTGCTCGCGTTCAGCCCTCTCACCAGTTGACGATCCGCTTGCGGTGATCGTCTCGCTGACTCGCTGTTCACGTGGAGTCCCCTGCGTTTTGGCGCCGGGCCGACGACGTCTATCAAGTGGGCCTACTGATAATCACGCTCCTGTCTGG
>JBBSQJ010000029.1:0-26061 GCA_038257965.1 Propionibacteriales bacterium | reverse complement strand
GCCAGCCGGCCGACACGGCCTCGTCGAGCCCGTCGAACGTGTCGTGATCGGTGAGCGCGATGACGTCCAGGCCGGCGTCTCGGGCCTTCCTCACCAGCTCGGTGGGCGTATCCGTCCCGTCGGAGGTCGCCGAGTGGGTGTGAAGGTCGATCCGCATGCGGCCAACCCTATTTCCACTGGCTTCCCGCTCGCTGCGCGCCTCCACCGGTCTGGCTGCTCGAGCTGCTGCCTGAGCCTCAGCTGATGGATCCGGCGGACATGCCCAGCGCCGAGTCGGCAGTTCGATGATCCGAGGCGCGATTCGGATCAGGCGACGACTCGGATCAGGCGACATGGCCGGGCTGGTCGGTGTCGGTGACCACGGGTAACCCTGCGGTAGCCCACGCTGTCATGCCGCCGGCCAGGTTGGTGGCGGTGTAGCCACGGCGGTCGAGAATGTTGGCGGCCATGGCAGAGCGGTGACCGGATCGGCACACCGTGATGACGGGCCGGTCGGCAGGGATCTCGTGCAGCCGATTGCCGAGCTGGCGCAGAGCGATGTGACGTGCCGCGGGGGCGTGGCCGGCGCGCCATTCGTCCGGCTGCCGGACGTCCACCAGCACGGCACCGTCGGCGATCGCCCTCGCCGCCTCGACGGCGGTCATCGTGCTCGGGCGGCCGAACAGAGCCTTGAGCTTGGTGAACATCTGCTTCTCCTCGGTTCTCGTTCGCGATCAGGTGCAGGCGTGATCAGGTGCAGGCGTGATCAGGTGCAGGCGTGATCAGGTGCAGGCCGGTGGCGGAGGCCCTCATTGAATATACCCAGGGGGGTATGATGGGCACAACATCGACAAGCGTTCCGGACATCCCCAACGGCCGAGGATTGCCGAGCACGCAGCGAGGTGCAGTACCCGGACTGGTATCCACCTTTCAGCTCGAGACGAGGAGATGCGCCATGCCCTACGCCACGACCACGACCGTCAACCGACCGCATCACGAGGTCCTACCCGAGGTCCGCGCGGCCCTGTCCGAGCAGGGATTCGGGATTTTGAGCGAGATCGATCTTGCCGCGACGATGAAGGAGAAGATGGGCGTCGAGATCGCCCCCCAGGTGATCTTGGGTGGATGCCGGCCACCGCTGGCCCTCGCGGCGTTGCAGGCCGAGCCCTCCATCGGGGTGCTCCTCCCGTGCAACGTCGTGGTCCGCGGCGTCGATGACCAGACCACCGTCGTCGAGGCGGTCGATCCGCAGACGATGGTGGACGTGAGCGGCAGCACCGCGCTTCAGGTCGTCGCCGACGACGCCGCCGCCCGACTCGACGCCGCTCTGACCAGCCTCGCCGGTTCATCGGTGAAGGAGCTCTGATGGTCCAGCTCGACCCAGACAACATCAAGCCGATCAGCAACCGGCTCAAGCGAGCCCAAGGTCAGCTGGCCGCGGTCGTGCGTATGCTCGACGAAGGCGAGGACTGCGAGAACGTCGTCATCCAGCTCGCGGCGGTCAGTCGAGCTCTCGACCGGGCCGGCTTCGCCGTCATCGCCACAGGTCTCAAACAATGCATCGCCGACGATGGCGGTGTGCACGGGCTCGATACCCAGAAGCTGGAAAGGCTGTTTCTCTCCCTGGCCTGACCCGACGAGAGCGGGAGCTGATCAGTGGCCGCTGCTTACCGTGCGGCCGAGGAACGCCACCAGTCGCTCAGTTGCCGGGATGGACGGTGTTCACGATCCATTGGCGCGCCGAGGGACGGACCGACCACGAGGGTCCCCCTCGTGGGGCACCGCTGGTGACCGGAGAGCAATCGTGATAGCACCCGAGGCCCGTCAGTTGTCAAAAGTCACGGGACGCGCCTACCTCCCGGAAACACCCGAGACGTGGCACCGCAACGGAACTCAGCTGCCGAGAGTGCGGCGGCTCGCGTGTCCGGCTGGCCTCTGAGCCGAGGCTTGGCTGTCAGCGCGTACGCTGCCCCGCGCGCAGCGCGCCCACGGTCTGCTCGACGCGGCGACTGCGAGTGTCCGCCTTCTTGGCGTCCTCGATCCAGCGCACCCACTCCTTGCGGTGGGTGTAGGAGAGCTCATCGAAGAACTCGCGTACGCCGTGCTCATGCTCGAGCGCTTCGAGCAGATCGGCTGGGATGATGACCTCGCGCGGTGTCGCATCGACAATGATGTCGACATCGACGTCGTCTCCGGCCACCACTCCGGCGGCCGCGCGGTTCTCCGCGCTGAGAGGTACGAAGAAGCGACCTCCCATCGGAGCGATCGTCGTGCGATAACTGTGTCCCGCGATGGTCACCTGCACCGCCGGCCGCTTGCCGTGACCTAACTCGGACACGACGTGATCAGGGACCGCCAGACCCGTTGCCGTCTTCCCGCCCAGCTCGACCGTCGTGCGAAACCTCACTCGTCCAGTATGCGGGTGCGTCACCGATGTCTCCTGGCGGTCTCGAGCCCGGCGGGCCCACACGTTCGAGCGCCACCGGTCCTCCGCGTCGCACTGGGACCAGCTCGTCCTTCGCGGCCAGGTTCTCGAGAACCAGACCGGAACCAGGAGGCGGCCGCACCGCACCCGCCGGCAGCTGATCAAAGGATCGGCGCGTGGCCGTTGGCCCACACCCAGGCGGCGATACCCACCCGGTTCCGGGTGCCCAGCTTGGCTTGGACGTTTGCGACATGAGTTTTCACGGTCCCACTGGAGATGAACAACTCGGCGCCGATCTCGGCGTTGGTCTTGCCCGCGGCCACTCCGCGAGCGACCTCCAGCTCGCGGTCGGTGAGCGTGGTCTCGGCCGATCTGCCACGAGAGGGGTTGGCCGCTGCCAGTCGGCGCAGCAGCCGGACCGTGATCTGGGGACTGATCATGGTGTCTCCAGCGACCGCGGCCCGCACCGCCTCGATCAGCAAGGTCGGACCCGAGCGTTTGAGCAGGAATCCGCAGGCCCCGACTTGCAGGGCCTCGGTGACGTACTCGTCGAGGTCGAAGGTGGTCACCACCACCACCTTGATCGGGTCGGTGACCTCCGGGCCGGTCAGACGGCGAGTCAGTTCCAACCCATCCATCCGAGGCATCCGGATGTCAGCGATGACCACGTCGGGTCGCAGGTGCCGGGCAAGGTCATAGGCGCTGGCGCCGTTACTGGCCTCCACCACCCTCATGTCGGGCTGCGCGTCCAGGACGAGCCGGAAGCCGTGTCGTACGTCATCCTGGTCGTCAGCAAGCAGGATTCGCGCCACCGCCCGCACCGTCATCGCTCGGCCGGTCGCAAAGCCGGCAGCCTCAGCCGTAGCAGCCAGCGATCACCGCAGCTGCCGGCAGAAAGCTCACCGCCACTGTCGGCGACGAGCGTGGCCGACTGCGCGAGACCTTGGCCTCCTCGCTTTGAGGACCGAGCCGATGGCGGACCGTCCGGCAGCGGGTTGGTCACCGTCAGCTCGACCCGGTGATCATCGGCGGTCAGCCGCACCTGCACCTGGCTGGTTACGGGCGCGTGACGGCGAACGTTGGTCAGTGCCTCGGCGAGGACCCGACGGGCCAAGTTCACTCGATCCGGTCCCAAGACCCGCCAGGCGGTGTCATCGATGTCAGCCTCGATCGCCGGTCCACCGGCAACGCCAAATCCCGCCACCATGTCGGTCACCTCCCGAGCCGCCACCATGTCGGTCACCTCCCGAGTGGGGCCAGCCACGGAACGCTCCAGGAGCGGGTCCGGGTCACGGAGCAGGTCCAGCGCGTGGTCGATACTGGCCAACGCCTGCTGCCCGGCGATCTCGATGCGACGCAATGCCTCCAAGGCGATCGCCGGGTCGTGCTGGCCGACATGTTGCGCGGCCTGGGCCTGCACGACGGTGCCAGTTACATCGTGAGCGACGAAGTCGTGCAGATCTCGGGTGAGGCGCAGCCGCTGAGCCCGTTGGGCTTCGGCGACCGAGCGTCGCCGACGAGCCTCGGCAAGCCGCGGGTAGCCGCCGGCGATGGCGGCGACCAGGGGGCCCAGGAACCACACCAGCAGCGTGACCAGTCCTGCCGCTACGCTCGGTGCCGGCGGGATTCGCAGCAACCAAGCCAGGTCGGCGACCACCAGCAGCGACCCAACAGCGACCATCACTCTGGTCGAGGCTGTTCGGAGCAGCAAGGCCAACAGGACCAGCAGCGAGACGGCCTCGAGAAGACCGAGCATCCCGGCTGCCGGGCTGCCCATGTAGCGAGGAGCGTCGCCGGTCGCGATGGAGGGCAGATTGGTCGCCAAGGCGGCTGCGGTGGCCGCGAGCGACGCTCCCGCAACACAGCACGAGGCCCACGGCAGCCACCGTCGGGATGCTGGCCACCCGACCACAACGGCCACCAGGGTGCCTCCGCCAATGGCCAGTGGGGCAGCAGAGATCACGTCCACGCTCTCGGTCAGGCCGAGGAGCAGCAGCCCGCTGGCGATGCCGATGCCCGTTGGAGCCCACGGCGTCCTGAACATCTCCTCAGCGTAGAGGCTGGACGTACCCGCGCACTGTGCCAATCGCGGCAGATCTCGTTGCTTCCTGGCGGTCGATCTCCCCCGATCGGCGGATGTGCACGCTGAGGTGCTCGCCGACCCCGTTGCCGCACCGTCTTTCCCGTTGGGCCTCTCGCGGTCACCGCCTCTGCCTCGCCCCGGGCGACTCCCTCTGCCGATCGGGCGATGGTCCCCTCGTACCTTTCCGATCAGGCTGACAATCAGCCCGGCGCAGATCGGGACGAACGGAAGGACGGGAACGGTCGATGCGCGTGATGCGATTCGTCAGCCTGGTGTGCTGTGCACTGGTCTTCGGGCTGACCTTGAGTCATGTCCTTCAGGCGCCAGGATCCCGCGGGTTGGACGGCCCCACCTGGCTGCTGGTGCAGCACACCTTCTACGGGGGTTTCGCGGTGGTCGGTGGCTTTGCGGAGATCCTCGGCGTGGTTGCGGCGACGACCTTGGCACTCTTGCTCCGGCGCAGCGGCGCGTCGGCTCCCCTGCCACCGCTGGTGGCGGCGTTGTGCCTGCTCGGCACGCTGGCGGCGTACGGCTTCGGCAACAGGCCCGTCAATGCGAAGGTCGCCGGCTGGACCGCTGCGTCGCTGCCGCCGGACTGGAGCAGCTACCGGGATCAGTGGGAGGCCGCGCACGCCGTCTCGGCCGCGCTCGCCGGCATCGCTTTGCTGGTCCTGGTCGCGTCCACGATCTGGGGTGGCGAGCGGTCCGAACCCGGGTCAGAGCGGCACGTCGGTGCTGACCGCGAGGTTGTGCCTCGGCACTGAAGGTGGCCTGGCTACTCCTCGGCTGCCAGGGAGCGGGGACCATTGCGGCCCGTTCTCTCGACGGTCCGGACTTCACCATCGACTACGACACCATCGCCGACACCGCCTGCGCGGTCACCCGAACGCTGCCGATCGACGACGTGGCGGCAGAGGCGATCGCCCCACGTCCCAGTTCTCGCAGATCAGTGGGGGATCCGCCTGTTCCGACTCACACCTGCCTTACCTCACAGGCATCTCATCGCTGGATTCGGGCTGAGCCGCTCGTTGCTCAACCGCCGTGATCATCCGGAGTCACGACACGGCCGCTTTCCCAGTCATGGTCGTCGCACGTTTCTGATGCCGCCTTGAGGGTGAGCAGGGTGGTCTCGAGCAGGGCGACCAGCTTCCGTCTGCTGAAGTACAAACCGAGCAGTGGACCCGCCATGGACTCCTCGACAACAACACTGGTCGCGTTGACTCCGTGTCCAGCGCGGGTACGTCGTCCCCCACCG
Source organism: Propionibacteriales bacterium (assembly GCA_038257965.1). Classification (GTDB taxonomy): domain Bacteria; phylum Actinomycetota; class Actinomycetes; order Propionibacteriales; family Propionibacteriaceae; genus Microlunatus. Next base: position 20,319 of record JBBSQJ010000029.1, on the reverse strand, counting down.
CTGGACCAGGCCGAGGGTGAGCAGACCGAGTCCCATGGAAAGACCACTGAGCAACAAGAGGTACCACCCGCCGTCGACGACGGCCTGCAGTGGATGACCGTTGCGGAAGACCAGGGACGTACGCCAGACCGCCGACGGCAAGATGGTCAGCGGTACCGCCCAGGCGCACCACACTGCCCATGCCGGCGGTGGCGCGGGGTCCGCGACCTCCGGTCGACGGGTGATGACCACGCCTCGGTCGACCGGTCCGGGATCACACGACGGCATGGTCTGGCCCCCGAACCGTCCGTCGGGCCGAGGTGGTCTTCGTGGTCATCAGGTTCCTTTCCCTTCCGCTGCGCGACCCGCTCGCACAGACCGTGACATCAGTCTGCTGCCTGCCGTCGGGAAGCCCGATGGGTCGATCGGTGGAGATCGCGGACCGGCAGCCGGTGTTCCTCTACTTGATGGCCGATGGCTGCGCCAATCGTCTGGGCCACGCCGTGGCGCCCCGTGCACTCGACCTAACTGCTGATTCCCCGGATCCGCTCCCGCCGGCGCCGAGCCCGTCTCTGGTCGTGCCCGGGGTCCTCGGTAGGTCCAGTGGTGTCACGCGCAAACGGGCTGGACCGTCTTTGCTCGAAAGCAGCAATTCAGTGGGTCAGCCGACACTTGCGTCAAGGAGAAGAGATGAATGTCACTCTCTGGATCATGGCTGGAGTGCTCGCCGTGGGTGCACTCGTCAGCGGCAGCACCAAGGTCTTCGTGCCTCTGGAGAAATTGTCCCAACGGGAATCGGCCGCCTGGACCCGGAACGCGAGCCCGGCCCTCGTGAGGTCCCTCGGCGTGCTCGAGATCATGGCCTCCGTCGGCCTGATCCTGCCTGCCGTCGTCGACATCGCGCCCGTCATGGTGCCGATCACGGCCACTTGCTGGGTGGTCCTGATGATCGGCGCGACGATCACCCATGGCCGTCTCGGTCAATGGAAACTGGCGCTGGTCACCCTTGCGTACCTTGCGATCGCTGCCCTGATCGCCGTCGGTCGCTTCGGACCCGAGTCGTTCAGTCGCTGAATCGGGGCCTCGCCTCGGGTCTCCCTGGTAAGACATTCGGGTCTCCATCGTGGAACAGTTCGCCAAGAGGAGTGATCATGAGCGAGACGACTGTCACCCCTGAGCCCCACGAAAAGCTGTCAGTCTTCCTCGGTGACTGGCACGCTGCGGGCACTTCCTACGGTGAGGAGCGGCAGACACCGGACGATCCGCACACCGACGCCACGCCGTGGAGCAGTATCAACTCGGCAGCGCGATCGAACTCTTGGGCGTTCGCGTCACAGCCAGCCGTGGCGGTAGGTCTTCTGGGTGACGCATCCGGCGATCTTTCGGCGCCAGGAGTGCTCGAGTAGAAGTGGAGAGGATGATGGGTGCCGGACTTCCCAGCCAGGATGAGCACGACGACGACGGGTCGGACGCCGTCGCAGTGTTCGAGAGTCATCGATCACACCTGATGGGCGTGGCCTACCGGATGCTGGGATCGGTCATGGACTCCGAGGACGTTCTGCAGGAGGCATGGCTTCGGTGGTCCCGGACCGACCGCTCGGTGGTGTCCAACTCCGAGGCATTCCTCACGACGATCGTGAGCCGCCTGTCGATCGACCACCTGAGGCGTGCCAAGGCCCGACGCGAGTCGTACACCGGGCCTTGGCTTCCGGAGCCCGTGGCGCAGGAACCGGATCCCCGGCGAGACCCGGTGGCCGCGGCGGAACTCGCGGACTCGCTCTCGATGGCTCTCCTGGTGGTCCTCGAGAGCCTGTCCCCGCTCGAACGGGCCGCCTTCGTGCTGCGCGAGGTCTTCGACAGGCCCTACCCCGAGGTGGCCTGCACCCTGGACCGAACCGAGGCAGCAGTGCGTCAGCTGGTCCACCGTGCGCGGGGTCGAGTCGACGCCGGACATGCCCGCTATCAGGCGGACCTCCAAGTCCATTCCGAGGTTGTCGAACGCTTCCTCAAGGCCTGCACCGACACTGACCTCGATGCGCTGATGGAGATCCTGGCGCCCGACGTCGTGATCATCAGCGACGGCGGTGGACTGGTCAGGGCACCGCGCCGCCCGATCCAGGGACGCGACAAGGTGGCGCGGCTGATGGCCAGCGTCGCGCCCCGGGCGCACCAGCGGACCGTCTTCTCCATCGAGCGCTTCAACGGAGCACTCGGCATTGTGGCGCGGTTGGACGGCGCCACGATCGCGACCATGGCGATATCCGTGGCGGATCGGACGATCCAGTCCATCCAGCTCGTGGCGAACCCGCACAAGCTGGTTTTCATGGAAACCCATCCCGAGCTGTGGTGAGCTCGTCGGGGTACATGACGGTCCGATCCGGGCAAGGATCCGGCCTGTCCCGAGGATTGCTCGCTTCGATGCATCATCCATTGAGGGGCCGAGTTCACCCGGACCACCGCAGCGGTCCCTCATCTGCCTGTCACGCCCGACGTCATGATGCGTCTTCTCTTTGACGCGACCCTCCCGCGGTCGCGCGCCAACGAGACGAGAGGCAGACATGCACAGGGTGGTGGTCCTTGGAGCCGGTTACGCCGGTCTCCCGGCGGTGAACCGCATCGCCAAACAGACCTTCCGGGACGAGGTCGAGCTGGTCCTCGTGTCCACGCACGACCAGTTCGTCGAGCGGCCACGACTTCACCAGCTCGCCTCGGGCCAGAGCCGACCGAGCCTGCCGCTGCGCGACTTCCTCCGGTCCGGGATCGACCTCCGTGTCGGACGGGTCCAGCGGCTCGACGTCGGCAGTCGAGCCTTGAACTTCGGTGCCCCGGACCGGCCGTGGAGCCTCCCATACGACACGCTCCTGTACGCAGCTGGCAGCACCATCGACCTCGAGGTGCCGGGCGCGGCGGTCCATGCCCACTCGGTCGCCACACCAGAGAGTGCCCGGCGTATCGCCAGCCTGCTGGGCGATGCGCCCACGGCTCGGGTCGTGGTCTGCGGAGGCGGGCTCTCCGGCATCGAGCTCGCCAGTGAGTTCGCCGACTCCAACCCCGCACTGGAGGTCACCCTGGTGACCAGAGACCAGCTGGGCGACTGGTTGTCCCCGCGTGCCCGCAGCTACGTCCGCGACGCCATGAACGAGCTCGGGGTACACGTCCTCGACCAGACGGTCGTCTTCCGGGTCCAGCCACACCATCTCCAGACCAGTGGAGAGGATGTCCCCTTCGATGTCTGTGTCTGGGCCGGTGGGTTCGTGTTCCCTCAGCTCGCTGCCCAGGCAGGGCTCCAGGTCGATGCTGCGGGTCGGGTCGTCACCGACGCGAGCCTGCGCTCGGTCAGCCATGACGATGTGTACGCAATCGGTGACGCCGCCGCCGTGCCCGGGCCGTGGGGCACGGCGCTCGCCATGGGGTGCCGTACTGGCGGGTTCACCGGCCCCACCGCCGCCGATGCCGTGGTGGCCCGGCTCGCCGGGCGAACCGGTCCGACGTTCACGTTTCGCTATCTCCACGAATGCATCGGCCTGGGCCGCCGGAGGCACGTCATCCAGTTCGTCGACAAGGACGGCCAGGCAGTCTCGCGTACCTTGCGCGACCATAAGGCGACCCTGTACAAGAATCTGGTGCTCGATGCCGGCAGATGGACCGGCAAGCACCCCGGCCCCTACCGGCCCACGCGTCGCCGGCACGTCGTCCTCTCGACGCCCACCCCCTACCCACCGACAACGTGGCCCGCCGCGTCTCATGACGGATCGCAAACCTCCCACGACCCCTTCATGTCCAGCAGAAACCGCGGTCCGTTGACATGCGGCAACTCCGCGGCGATCCGCGGCGCCGGCAAGGATCAGCTGGCGGCGTCCGACAGCCGTTCGACCAGGCCGGTCGAGCCGTCCACCCGTATGCGATCGCCGGTGCTGAGCAGGGCAGTTGCGTTCCCGCACCCCACGACCGCGGGGATCCCGAGTTCGCGGGCCACGATCGCCGCGTGGGACAGTGGCGCACGGACGTCGGTGACCACCGCGCCGGCACGCGGGAACAGCGGGGTCCAGCCGACGTTGGTCGTCGTCGTGACCAGCACCTCGCCCGGCTGGAGCTCGGCACCGTCAGCCGCGTTCTGGATCACGCGCACGGTTCCCTCGACCACCCCGGCCGAGCCGGGAAACCCGCGGATGTGATCGCATTCGGCGAGGTACGTGTGGTCGGCGTAGACGTCGGTGCGGCGATCCGGATCGGCCGCCCACCGGAACGGGTCGAACGGGCCGACGATCAACGGTGGGTAGCTGGGCAGCCCCCGGTAGGACTCGTAGGCGCGGCGCGCGGCCGCCAAAAGCGGCCCGGTCGACCGGCGTGCCGTCCAGGACGGCGGTGATCTGCTCGATGTCCAGGAAGAAGACGTCGTCGCCGATACCGGTCAGCTCCCCGGCTCGCTGCGCGAAGGCCCGCAGCACCCAGAAATACCGCACAACCTCGCTCCGCGCGCTCTCCCGGTTCCGGGCGATCTGGCTCCACCGTGCCCCCCGGCGCTGCATCCGTGCCGCCTCCCCCGGGTGGGTCTGGCGCAGCCGGGCCCAGGCCGCCTGGCGGGCTCGCTGCTGAGACGCGAGCCGGGCCCGGTAGTCCGCCCCGGAGGCCGACTGCTGGGCGAGCTGGTCGTCCAGCCATCGGGGGTCCTCACCGGAACGCGGCGTCGCGATCTCGAACTCGTTGGGACCGCGGTGGCCGTAGGACTGGTTGAACTCGTCGCGGGTGATGGCTCCCGCGGCTACCTCCGCCAACCCACGCATCAGGTCCAGACTGGCCAGATCGCCGCCAGGGCCGCCGAGCCCGGTGAGGATTGCGTTGGCATCGGCGTCGCCCACCAGCGTGCGCAGCCGCTGCTGGGTCGTGACCAGCGACCTTCCGCTGGACCGAGTGGCCGCCGAGAGCATCCAGCTCACGTCATCGAGGCCTGGCCGGACTTCCTCCTGCCACAAGCGCGCGAGCTCAGCGGGATCGTCCACCCGGGCGATCACCGCTCGCAGCCTCGTGCACGCCGTCGGGTGCTCGGCCAAGAACGCGGGAAGCCGTTTGATATCCCGCCGCGCCCGCCGCAGGACCTCGAGCGCGACCGGAGTCGTCGCCCGAATGACACCGAGTCGGGAGGCCGCCAGCGGTGGCACCGGCACATCGTCGGGAATCCGCCCGAACACGTCCTCGGTCAGCGCGCGGACCTTGCGTTCCGACATCCCCAGGGCCCGCGCGAGACCGTACATGACCGTGAGGTTGAGGTAGAGCCGCCCGCCGAGCCGCCCGTAGCCGAGATAGCCGGGGATCGACGACGTCGCCATCGCCCCGGCGAGGAAGATCCGCACCAGCGACCAGGCCGCCGGGGTCAGCACCTCCGGGATCGCCTCCCCCACATTCGTGCTGGTCCACAGCGCGTACGTGCCACGAGAGTCGTTCCACGGGTCTACCGCCGGGCCGCCGCCAGTGGTGATCGGGCGGGCCTGCACGACGAACAACTCGTCCCCCGTCCGGCACCATTCGACGTCCACCGGTGTCCGGTACAGCGCGGCGATGTCCAGACCGATCCGGGCCAGCCGTTCGGCCTGATGGTCGGTGAGCGAGGGCCGTCGACGCAGCCGCAGCGGGACGGGACGATCGGCGGTGCCGGTGGGGGTCCGGACGGTCATCGATGACTTGTCGGCCACGGTTCGGGCGACCACTCGTGCCGTGGCGGCGTCGACCCGGAACATGTCGGGGGTGATCTCGCCGGACACGACCGCGTCACCGAGGCCCCAGCCTGCATTGATCTGCACGGTGTCCGTGGCGCCCGTCAGCGGGTCGGCTGTGAACATTATGCCGGCTGCGTCGGCCAGGACGAGCCGCTGGACGACGACTGCCGCAGCCATGCCGTCGTCAGTGACGTCGTGCCGCGTTCGATAGGCGACCGCCCGCGCGGTCCACAGCGAGGCCCAGCACCGCCGTACCGCGGCCAGCAGTGCGTCGGCGCCGCTGACGTTGAGGACCGAGTCCAGTTGGCCCGCGAACGAGGCGGCCGAAGAGTCCTCGGCGGTGGCCGAGGATCGGACAGCAACGGCGGGAGCGCCGAGGTCGGCATAGGCGGTCAGGATCTCGCGGGCCAGCTTCGCGGGAATCGGCCGCTCGGCGAGCCAGCGGGCAATGTCGTCCGGGTCGTCCGAGACGGTGCGCAGGTCGCGCTCGCCGAGGTACGCCGCGTATGCCGCGGTCGTCACGCAGAAGCCCTCGGGCACCGGAAGGCCGGCCGCGGTCAGTCGGGCCAGCGACTCGCCTTTGCCGCCAAGCAGCCGGGCGTCTCCATTCGACGAGGTCAAGGGGCGGGTCCACGCCGTGGTGATCATGTGAGCCTTCCGTGACGTGAGGATTGACCGGTGGTGGCCACCTCTCGATGGTGCCCGGGCCAGTGCCCAGACGACATCTGCCGATCGGCAGAGATGCCGGCCCTTGACCATCAGGGCACCTTCGAGGTGGGCGATCGAGATCCTCGCATCGCGATGCCTCCTTCAATGCAGCACTCGCGCACACGGACGACGATCGCCGGGTTGGCACGTACTCGCCTCCTCGAGCGCGGGCCGCGAGATGGGCGTCGGCAGTGATGAGGGTGACCAAGATGGCCACTACTCATGGTTGACTAGTAGTGGCTACTCATGATTGAGTAGTCGAATGAACGACACTCGCCTGTTCGTGCTCGGGGCGTTGATGTCCGCCCCGATGCACGGCCACGAGATCCGCCGGCAGGCCCGTCTGGATCGCACCGAGCTCTGGACCGACGTCAAGCCGGGTTCGTTGTATGCGCAGTTGCACCGGCTGGCAGCCGAGGGCGCGATCGAGGCGGTCCGCACCGAGCAGGCCGGCGGCCCTGCGCGCACCGTCTACGCGCTGACCACCGCCGGGCGGCAGGAGTTCATCGCTTGCCGCGACCAGGCCCTGCGAGAGGTGCGGCTGCCACCGGACCCGCTGGACCTGGCGCTGCACCACGCCGGGGATCTCGCCGAGGAGGATCTGGCCGGGTTGATCGCCGACCGGCGGGCCGCCCTGGCCGCGCGGCTGGAGGAGTGGCGCCACCAGCGGGAACGGGCCGCGCCGTGGCTGCACGGGCTGGAACCGATGACGTTCGAGCACACCCTGTCTCGGCTGCGGGCCGAGATCGACTGGCACGACCAGCTGCTGGAGCAGCTGCCTAAACTCCTCGCCGACACCGGCCCTGAGGCTGTCGGCGGGCTCAACGAGAAGGAGCAGTGATGATCTTGGTGACCGGCGCGACCGGCCTGGTCGGGCGAGCACTGATCACCCGGCTGCAGGACGCCGGCGCGCGCGTGCGAGCCCTCAGCCGCCACCCCGACCGGGCCGATCTTCCCGACGGTGTCGAGCTGACCGGCGGTGACCTCGGTGATCCCGAGTCCCTCACGACCGCGTTGACCGACGTGGACCGCCTCTACCTGTTCTCGGCCGGTCGCGCGGGTCCCGAATTCGCGGCAGCAGCGCAGCAGGCCGGCGTCCGCCGCGTGGTGCTGGTTTCCGGGCTCGACCAGGAACCAGCCACGGTGGAGCAGCCCCTCACGCGAGCCGGGCTGGGGTGGAGCCACCTGCGGCCCACCGCGTTCGCCGCCAACGCACTGCGCCATTGGGGCCACACGATCCGCAGCGAAGGCGTGGTGCGCGCGCCCTACGGTGACGCGGCGATCGCGCCCATCCACGAGGCCGATGTCGCCGATGTCGCTGCAGAGCTGCTGCTCGAGGTCCACCCAAGCGCGCAGCGGTACGACCTGACCGGGCCGCAATCGCTGACCTTCCGCGAACAGGCCGCGACGATCGGGCGCGCCATCGGCCGCCCCATCAGCTTCGTCGAGGAAAGTCCAGAGCAGTACCGCCAACGCATGGTGCGGTTCGTCCCCGCGCCTATCGTCGACGGCATGCTCGCAGCCTGGTCACGCACCCTCGACAAGCCGGCCGCCGTCACTCCCACCGTCCAGCGCCTCACCGGGTCTCCAGGGCGCAGCTACGAGCAATGGGCCAATGAACACGCTGCCGACTTCGTCGGCGGGTAAACCGCGACGGCGCGTTCTCACCCGCAAAACCGACAGAAGCTCGATCCCCAAAGCAACGGATCCTCCAGCGGCAGTCGTCATGCGGCCTTGAAACGCCGGATGTAGCGCCGCTGCCCGGGTGTCTCGACCGCCCGAGCGTGGTAATACGCGCGGACGAAGGCAACGGCCTCGTGGGCGGGTACCCCGTCCAGCACAGCGAGACAGGCGAGGGCAGTGCCCGTCCTGCCGAACCCGCTACGGCAGGCGACTTCCGTCCTCTCATCGGCTGCCCGGCGCCATGCCTCGTACAGCGCCTCTCGCGCATCGCCTTGATCAGCGGGTATCCGAAAGTCCGGCCAACGGAGCCACCGCGCCTCCCACTCCATCCGAGCGGGTGGCTTGCCGAGCAAGTACAGCCCGAAGTCCGGAAGTGCGCCGTCGGGCACCGGCCGACGCAGGCCACGTCCCCGGACGAGTCGACCGGACGGCAGAAGCAGCACCCCGGCCATGGTCGCGTCCCACGTCCGAGCCATGGTCCCTCAGCGTATTGCTACCGGCCGGCCGGCCGGCCCGGAGGGATCCTTCAGCAAGGACCACCGAGTGGTGTTGCACTGCCTGTGCGCCGGCTCGCCTGCACAGCCATGTCCGTAGCGTTCACGCCTTCACGTACAAGGAGGGGCCTGAAGAACCTCTCAGCGACGTCGCGCTGATCAGTTGTCGCGCCGTGTCGTCGCTGCCCAACACGCGGACACTCGGAAGCTGTTCCAGCGGAACGCCGCCGATCACGCACGCCTTCCAGTCCTGTGTGGTGGCCGAAACCTCGGCGTCGGCCGGTTCGGGTTCCAGCGAGCGGTCGATCGTCGTGGTTCGTGCGGACATCCGTGCGAGGTAGGTGACTGGCTGGGCGTCCTGGCGCCGGGAATCTGTCAGGGTCAATGCGATACGTCGCCGACCCGCCAAGCCCGGGACGGGCCTTGCGTGCGCGCGCATCGCCAGGACCACCGTGTCGGGACTCATGTCTGCCGCGCGCGGCAAGGCCGGTGAGGCCACTGCCCACAGCGACAACGCCGTGTTCACGGCCTCCAGCCCGTAGCCCCACTCGGTGAGTTCGTACACGTCGGTGCGCCCCGGTCCGGGCAACCGGCGTTGTTGCACGATGCCGCTGCCCCCCAGGTCCTGCAGTCGCTGGGTGAGGACGGTGGGTCCTATGCCGATCACGTCTCGCTGGATGTCGGAGAAGCGCTTTGGGCCCAGCAGCAACTCGCGCACGACGATCAACGTCCACCGCTCGCCGACGAGGTCGAGGGCGTGGGCGGCGGCGCAACCGTCGTTGTACGAGCCGTAGGACCGTCGAGAACCCATTAACACAGACTACTACGACTACAGTAGTATCTACTTCAATATCCGTAGCATACTTGGTGACCGACGCCCCGTTCGAGAAGGAGCCGGCATGCATATCTCAGCAGCAGCGATCTGGCAGACCGTCCACGCCGAGCGGCGACAGCTGGTCGCGGACCTCTGCCAGTTGCCCGCCGACCAGTGGCAGCGGCCCTCCCTATGCCCCCGCTGGGAGGTCCACGATGTCCTCGCGCACCTGGTGGACACGGCGCGAACCGGCCGGCTCTCCTTCGTGCGGGAGCTGCTCAGGGCGCGCCTGAACTTCGATCGCGCCAACGAGAACGGCATCTCCCGGCACAAGCGACAGAATCCGCAGCACACGCTCGCAACGCTCGAGACGGCTGCCGACCTCACGCGGACGCCGCCGGCGGCCCTCGCGACACGTCTGGTCGAGGCAATCGTGCACGGCGAGGACATCCGCCGGCCCCTGGGCATCGCCGGACGATACCCGAGACCAGCTATCCTCCATGCCCTCGCCTACCAGCTACGCACGTCTGTCTTTGTCGGCGGCGGACGCGAGCGCGCTGCAGGCCTGCGGCTGATCGACCAGAGAACCGGGGCTAGTCGGGGCCAGGGCGACGACGTCGAAGCCGATGCCATCGATCTGCTGCTCGCGGTATCCGGGCGCAGCGTGGATCGGGAGCGTCTCGCGGGAAGCGGAGCATCGCGCCTCATCGCCGCCGCAGCGGCCACATCGGCTGGCAGCAAGTCGCGTCGCTGATGAGAAGGAGATCCAGCGCCATGAGGAAATCGCGGGACGATCGCCTGTGGGCCTGGGTGCGCGCCGAGCGAGCCGCCCTGGCAGAGGACCTGTCGACCCTCAGCGCAGACCAGTGGCGGCACGACACCCTGTGCGGGCAGTGGGATGTCGAGCAGGTCCTTGCCCATCTCACGGCCGCGGCCAGCTTGAACCAGTCGCAGTGGCTGCGCAGCATGCTCGGCGCGCGTTTCCGTCCGGATGTGCACAACCAGCGCCGCCTGGCGGAGCACCGAGGCAGGACTCCCGCGGAAACGCTCGACCGGTTCCGCGCCGTGATCGGCACTACCACGGCACCATCCGGGCACACCCCCGCCTACCTTGGCGAGGTCCTCGTGCACGCCCAGGACATCCGCTATCCGCTGCGGCTGCCCAGGACACCGGGCGTCGAGGCGCTGACGCCTGTGGCCGACTTCTTCGCCCGACGTGACTTCACCGTCGCCAGCCGGACGCATGTTGCCGGCCTTCAACTACGGGCAGATGATGGGCCGTTCGCCACGGGCGCCGGCCCGCTGGTCACCGGCTCGACCCTCGCCCTGGTGATGAGCATGGCCGGCCGCGCCCCCTACGTCGACCAACTCGACGGACCAGGAGCCCCGATCCTGCGGTCACGACTGCACGACGCCGCTAGGTAATCCGCCGCCGCTTCACTCAGACACTCCTTGCGCGCTTCAACAACCTCGGAGGGGTCGACCTCGAACTTCCGCGTCGTCTCAAGGCACCCCGGGCCGCGGACCTGTCCAAGTGAGGACTGGTCCGACAGCAGCGCTCGGCGTCGTCGTCCTGGACACCAACGTCATCTCTGAAGTGACGAGGCCGACGCCGGACATGCAGCTCCGAAACTGGTGCGCGGGTCCCGCCTGCCACCGCCTGCACGACCGCGGTGACGCTGGCCGAGTACGATTCGGCATCGCACGCCTTGGAGCGGGACGTCGGCAAACCCTCCTAGCTGATGCTGCCGACGACGTGTTCGACGCGTTCGCGGACCGGGTTCTGCCCTTCGACGCCGCCGCTGCCGACCAATACGGCCAAATCGTCGTCGAGCGTGAACAGGCCGGAGCGCCGATCTCCGGCTTCGATGCCCAGATCGCGGCCATCTGCAGGTCGCGTCGAGCAACCCTTGCCACCCGGAACACCGGCGACTTCAGTCGTCTGGGTGTGGGGTGGTGGAGGCCCGCCACCTACCCGGCACCAGTATGTGGCGCTCGATGCTTCATGGGGAGCGGCCATGGCCGATCGCGCCTTGGCTGCGGCAACGCGACAGGCTCTGAGGGCGGGTGGCCCGCGGCTCGCAGCACGACCCGATCGGCCGATCTCGGACGCGCGGGTGTCTGGGCGAGCTGCAGCAGCTACACCGCAGGCAACAGACCTCGCACGACACGTAGGCCGACCGACATCCTGGCGAGATCAGGTCGCCCGGCAGTGATGGACCTGAGGGTCTTCACCGAGTCCGACACACCCCGATTGCCACGTTCCCACGACTTGACCAGCTCGACCGGATTCGCGGCGCCGTCGGCGCCGCTTCCGAGCACGTCGGCGGTGAGTTGCGCGTGTACGGCGTGCAGGTCGTCCCGCAGTGCCGCCCGAGCCATGGTCTGCCAGCGGTCGTCTCGTGGTAGCTCGACGATCCTGGACAGGAGACGGTCCAATCCGAGCTGCTGACCGAGCGCGAAGTGCACGCCCGCGATCTCGATCGGATCTCGTCCCTCGCGAGCCGAGGTCTGGACGATGGTCAGCGCCGCGTACGCCGCCGGCAGGACAGCAACGGCGAGAGCCAGATCCGCGGACACGTCTGCGCTGGTGTATTGCTCGAGGCGGGCCTGATAAGCCTCCCGATCACGCCGCTCCAGCAGTCGCGGCAAAGCCTCCTGCACCTCATGCACACCCGCCGCGAACTCGTCCACCGCTGCGGCGATGTCCACCGGCCGACGGCGGTTGTTGACCAGCCAGCGGGTCGCGCGTTCGACCAGAGTGCGCACCTCCATTCGCACCTTGGTCTGCATGGCGGCATCGATCTGGTTATCCAGTGCCCGTATCGCCACGTCCAGCGGATCGGCCGAGAAGATCATCCGTGCGGCGATCTGTGCTCGCACGACGTCGGCCGATCCGGCGCCGGTCTCACCGGACAGTCGGTGATAGCAGGAGATCCCCGACTGATTGACGAACTCGTTCACCACAACCGTGGCGATGATCTCCCTGTGCAGGCGGTGGCCGGGCATCGCCGCCGCGTACGCCTCCTGCAGCTGCCGCGGGAAGTATCGGATCAGCCGATCGGACAGATACCGATCATCGGGGAGATCGGAGGCCAAGAGGTCGGACTCCAAGGCGATCTTGGTCCAGGCCAACAAGGTGCTCAGCTCCGGCGAGCTGAGCCCCTTGTGCGCGGAGCGACGGGCCTCGATCTCCTCGTCGGTCGGTAGGGACTCGAGTTCACGGTCGAGCACGCCCGCGTCGGACAACCGCTCCATCCAGTCAGCGTGCACGTGCAGCAACTGCGGCGCCTGGTAAACCGCATTGGCCAGAGCAAGATTCTGCGCGTAGTTGTGCGCCAGCACGAGGTTGCCGACGTCGTCGGTCATCGAGGCGAGTATCTGATCACGCCCAGCCAGCGTCAGCCTCCCGGCCGACATCTCGCCCGCCAGCAGGATCTTGATGTTCACCTCGTGGTCGGAGGTGTCCACTCCGGCGGAGTTGTCGATGAAGTCGGTGTTGATCATCCCTCCGTTGACGGCGTATTCGATCCGCCCGCGCTGGGTGAAGCCCAGATTGCCTCCCTCGCCGACACACTTGGCGCGGAGCTCACACCCGTCGGCTCGGAGAGCATCGTTGGCCTTGTCCCCGACCTGGGCGTCCGTCTCGTCGGTTCCCTTGACGTAGGTACCGATGCCACCGTTCCAGAGCAGGTCCACCGGGGCCTTCAGGCAAGCGCTGATCAGCTCCACCGGCGAGAGGTTCTCGATGTCTCTCGCAATCCCGAGCGCCGACCGCATCTGCGGCGTGATCGTGACCGACTTGGCAGTTCGCGGGAAGACCCCGCCCCCCTCGCTGATCAAGGACGTGTCGTAGTCGGCCCAGCTCGACCGGGGCAGCGCGAAGATCCGCGCGCGTTCGACCCAGGTGCTCGCGGCATCCGGCGTGGGGTCGATGAAGATGTGGCGGTGATCGAAAGCGGCCACGAGCCGGATGTGCTTGGACAGCAACATGCCGTTGCCGAACACGTCGCCACTCATGTCGCCGATGCCCACGCAGGTGAAGTCCGTCCCCTGGCAGTCGATGCCCATCTCGCGGAAGTGTCGCTTGACCGACTCCCAGGCGCCTCGCGCCGTGATGCCCATCGCCTTGTGGTCATAGCCCGCCGACCCGCCGGAGGCGAACGCGTCACCGAGCCAGAAGCCCGCATCGGTCGAGATCCGGTTGGCGAGGTCGGAGAACGTCGCCGTTCCCTTGTCGGCGGCGACCACGAGGTAGGGATCGTCCTCGTCGTAACGGATGACCTGCTGTGGAGGCACGACCTCGCCGTCGACGATGTTGTCGGTGACGTCGAGCAGGCTGGTGATGAACAGTTTGTAGCAGGCGATGCCTTCGGCCATCCAGGCATCTCGATTCACACTCGGATCCGGAAGCCGCTTCGCGTAGAAGCCGCCCTTCGCCCCCACCGGCACGATCACGGTGTTCTTGACCATCTGTGCCTTCACCAGACCGAGGATCTCGGTGCGGAAGTCCTCCGCACGATCGGACCAGCGCAGCCCGCCCCGCGCCACGGAGCCGAACCGCAGGTGCACTCCCTCGACTCGCGGGGAATAGACGAAGATCTCGAACTCGGGTCGGGGCTCGGGCAGGTCAGCGATCCGCTTCGGGAGCAGCTTGAACGAAATGGCCGACCGCCCGGCCTGGTAGGCGTTGGTCCGGACGGCTGCCTCGATCACCGATAGGTAGGAACGAACGATCCGGTCGTGATCAAGGCTGGCAACGTCGTTCAGTGCGGACCTGATCTGGTCGCTGAGTTCGGTGACCTTGGCGCCTCGGCCAGCCCGATCGAGATCGCGCGACGGGTCGAACTTGGTCTCGAACAAGGTGATCAGGGCCCGGGCCAGGTCGACGTTGGCCGCAAGAGCCTGGGACACGTAGGTCTGGCTGTAGGTGTATCCGCTCTGACGCAGATAGCGGCCGATGGCGCGTAGCACGGCCACTTGGCGCCAGTCCAGATCCGCCCGCATCACCAGGGCGTTGAAACCATCGGCCTCGCTCTCGCCGCCGTACGATGCAGCGAAAGCCGCCATGAACTGGTCGCGGGCGGGCTGGCTCCACTGGGTCGCGACCGCGTCGCGGCCGCCGGGAACGCGCAGGCCGAGATCGTAGATGAACGCCCGTTCGGAGCCGGGCAACTGCAGCTCGTACGGGATCTCATCGATCACATCGACCCCGAGCAGAGTCAGGTGCGGCATCAGCTTCGACAGCGACAACGTCGCGTCACGCCGGAAGATCTTCAGCCGCAGATCCGCCTCGTCGTCCGGTTTGTCGGAGACGAACATCGCCATCGCCATGTCCTGGCCATCGCCACTGAGCGCGTCGATGTCCTTGAGCGCCTGTTTCGGCGTGTAGTCCTCCTTGTATCCCTCCGGCAACACGCCGACCAGCGCGACGAGTTGCTCGGCCGAGACGGTACGTCCCTCGGTCGTGGTCACGCTGCCGCCGGCGATCAGATCGGCGAACTCGTCGTTCCAGGTCCGGGTGGTCAAGGTCAGTTCGCGCTCCAAGGCGCGGACGTCGAAGTCGGGCAGGGCGTCACCGACCGGCATCCGGACCACGAAGTGCAGCCGGGCGAGCACGGACTCGGTGACGCGGGCGGTGTAGTCGACCGTGGTCCCCCCGAGGCGGTCGAGCAGGAGGTCTTGCATCTTCTTGCGCACCGACGTCGTGTAACGATCGCGTGGCAGGTAGACCAGGCAGGCCAGGTATCGCTCGTACTGATCGTGCCGGACGAACAACCTGACCTGGCGACGTTCCTTCAGATGGGCGACCTTCTCGACGGTGCTCGCGATCGCACCGACCGGAGCCTGTAACAGCTCGTCGCGAGGGTAGCTCTCCAGCACGTCCATGATCGCTTTGCCGCCGTGACTGTTCTCGTCGTAACCCGAGCGGCGCAGCACCTCGGTCGCCTTCTGACGGAGCAGCGGCACCCGCAAGACCGACTCGGAGTAGGCCGAGGACGAGAACAGGCCAAGGAAGCGGCGCTCGCCGACCACCGATCCGTCGGGACCGAAGACCCGGAAGCCCACGTAGTCCAGGTACGCCGGGCGATGCACCCGGGACTTGTGGTTGTCCTTGGTGATCAGCATCACCCGTGGCGGATGGGCCAAGGGCCGCGCGTGGAAGGCGTCGGGCGCGTCGCGGTCAGCGCGAAGGATGCCCAGGCCGGTCGCCCGCACGGGCTCGTACTCTCCCTCGCTCTCGTCACCTGACCAGCGGTACTCGCGATAACCGAGGAACGTGAAGTGGTGATCCATCACCCAGCGCAGGAACTCCACCGCCTGCAGGGCCTCGGCCTTGCGTCCGTCGACGGCGGCGAGCTGCTCCAGGCTCTGCACCGTCTCCTCGGCGCGGGTGATCATCTTCGACCAGTCCTGGACGGCTTCCTCGACCAGCCGGAGCACCTCCAGCAGCCCCTGCTCCAGGGCCGGGACGAGCGTGTCGTCGACGTCGGTGCGGCCCGGCGGCAGAATCTCCAGATGCATCCACGACTCCGCCAGGACGGTCGGATCGCCCTCCCCCTCGCGGGCCGTCACGATAGCGTCCAGCGTTCCGCCCAGGTCACGCCGGACGAGGAACTGCGGGTGGAAAACCTCCCGGATGCTCCAGCCCTGCCGAAGCACCTCCATCGTGACCGAGTCGACCAGGAACGGTCGGTCGTCGGTGACGATCTGCACGACCGTCGCACCACCCGCCGACCAGCCATCGACGGCCGCCCTCGGCATGCCGATCTCGATGTGCGCGCGGGCCGCGGGCCTGTTCATCGCAGCGCGGTAGTGGCTCTCGACCAGACCCAGCAGGTCCTCGACTCTGCGTTCGTCGATGTCCAGGGGGTCGACGTGGCGGAAGTAGTGCTCGAGGAAGACCCGGACCCGATCGCTGTCCCCGCCCAGCTGGGTGGCGATCGCGGCCCCTCGTGAGGCCACCTCGTCCAGCTTGTCCGCCTTTTCCTGCTCCTGCTCCAGCTCGAATATCGTCACGACGTCCTCAACTCGTCCACGGCGGCGCACGACAATGTGCGCTCGATCCGACCCTAGCCCGCCCGACGTGAGATCACCCCGGCGGCTGCCTCGCCCGGACTGAATCTGACTCGGCAGTGGAATGACATGATGGAATCGTGGACATCTCCTCAACCGCCGAGTTCGCCGCGCGACCCGACCACGTGTACGCCATGATGATCGACCGCGACTACCTTGGACAGGTGTGCGTGGCCAGTCACGCGAGCGCGTACGACGTCTCGGTGACCGGCGCCAACACCAAGACCAGCCGCACGATGGCCGCTCCGGCCGCAGCCGCCAAGTTCACCGGGCCGGACCTGACGGTGGTGGAGGAAGTGGCCTGGGGCCCCGACGAGGCTGACGGCACCCGCGTCGGCACGATGAGGCTGACCGTGCCCGGTCAGCCCGTCGCCATGAACGGCACGATGACCATCTCCCCCGGGGGGCCGGGGACGGTGCTCGACCTCAAGGGCCAGCTCAAGGTCTCCGTTCCCCTGTTCGGCCGCAAGATCGAGGAGTCGGCCGCGCCGGCGGTGATGGCCGGTTTCATGACCCATCGCACGGTCGGCGCCGCCTGGCTCGGCGGCTGAGCTTCAACCCTGGTGCGGGTAACGGTGGTCGGTCGCCGGGACCATCGTCTCCTTGATCGAACGTGGGCTCGCCCAGCGGATCAGGTTCCACATCGAGCCGGCCTTGTCGTTGGTTCCCGAGGCCCGTGCGCCACCGAACGGCTGCTGACCGACGACGGCACCGGTCGGTTTGTCGTTGAGATAGAAGTTGCCGGCCGCATGACGCAGTGCCTGGTCGGCTTGGACCAGTGCCGCCCTGTCCCTGGCCAGCACGGCGCCCGTGAGGCCATACGGTGACGCGGCATCGACCTCGGACAGGGTCGCGGCGAAGTCATTGTCGTCGTACACGTGGATGCCGAGGATCGGGCCGAAGTACTCGGTGGTGAAGACCTCGTTGCGCGGGTTGTCGGAGACGATCAACGTCGGCCGGACATACCATCCCGTGCTGTCGTCGGTCTTCCCGCCCGCGATGATCTGCGTCTCGGCGGAGTTCTCGGCTCGAGCGATCGCGTCGGCGTGCTTGGCGAAGGCGCGAGAATCGATCACCGCCGAGGTGAAGTTCGACAGATCCCGGACATCGCCGACCGCCAGACCATCGGTGATCTCGACGAGTTCGTCCTTGATCTGTTGCCACACGCTTCGCGCGACGTACGCCCGCGAAGCGGCCGAACACTTCTGACCCGAGTACTCGAACGCACCGCGAACCATCGCCGTGACCGCGACGGCGGGATCGGCGCTCGGATGGACCACCACGAAGTCCTTGCCACCGGTCTCACCGACCAGGCGCGGATAGGCGCGGTACGTCGCGAGGTTGTGTCCCACACTCGCCCAGAGGTGCTTGAACGTGGCGGTCGACCCGGTGAAGTGGATACCCGCCAGTCGCGGGTCGCCGAGGGCGATCTCCGAAACCGCCACCCCGTCGCCGGGCAGCAGGTTAATCACCCCGGGCGGGAGGCCGGACGCCTCGAGCAGATCCATCGTGAAGTGAGCGGCGAACTGCTGGGTCGGGCTGGGCTTCCACAACACCGTATTGCCCATCAGTGCCGGAGCCGTCGGCAGGTTGCCGGCGATGGCGGTGAAGTTGAACGGGGTGATCGCGTACACGAAGCCATCGAGCGGTCGGTAGTCCGTCCGGTTCCAGACTCCCGGCGAGGAGATGGGTTGATCGGCCAGGATCTGGCGGGCGAACCCGACATTGAACCGCCAGAAGTCGATGAGCTCGCAGGCGGAGTCGATCTCGGCCTGCTGCACGGTCTTGCCCTGGCCGAGCATGGTGGCCGCGTTGATGGTGTCGCGCCACGGCCCGGCGAGCAGGTCCGCCGCCCGCAGGAAGATCGCCGCGCGGTCGTCGAAACTGAGGGCCGCCCAGTCCGCGGCGGCGTCGCTGGCCGACTCGATCGCCTCGGCGGCATCGGACTGCGTCGCATTGGCGCAGACACCGAGGACATGGTGGTGGTCGCTCGGCATGGTGACCTCGAAGACGTCGCCACCGGCGCGCCGACGTTCACCCCCGATCGCGGCGGTCAACTCGATCGGCTCGGCGTCAGCCAGCTCGGCCAGCCTCGCCTCGATGAGTGCGCGCTCCTGACTGCCAGGCGCGTAGGTTTTGATCGGCTCGTTGTGCGGCCGGGGTACATCGGTGATCGCGTCCACACAGCGAGGCTATCCCCGTGCGTCCACGCCGAAACCGACCACTCCCCCATGCGAAGTCGCGCCGCTCGCGCACGTCACATCGCCTTGGCCTTCTCGGCCTCCTCGCGCCGCTTCTTCGCCGCCTCCACCGACGCACGCAGTGCGGCCACCAGGTCGACGACCTCCGCCTCTTTGGGCGCCTCCTCCGCTTCGGCGAGCGGGATGCCGTCGGCTTTCGCCTCGACCACGGCCTCCAACGCCTCCCGGTAGGCGTCGGTGAACTCCTCGGGGTGGAAGTCCCCCGCCAACGCGTCGATGAACGACTGGGCCATGGTCACCTCCGCGTCGGAGACGGTGACATCCTCCGGTGGCGCCGCAAAGGACCCGTCCCGGAGCTCGTCGGGCCACAACATGGTGTGCATCAGCAGCACGCCGTCCTTCGGTCGCACCAGGGCCAGCGACTCCCGCGAGCGCAGCGCCACCTTCACCACGGCGGCTCGCCCGGACTTGAGCAGTGCGTCGCGCAGCAGAACGTACGGTTTTGATCCTGGACCCTCGGCCTCGAGGAAGTACGTCTTGTCGAAGTAGGTCGGATCGACGTCATCCTCCTCCACGAACTGGACCACCTCGACCGATTTGGTGGTGGTGAGCGGAAGGTTGTCGAAGTCTTCCTTTTCCAAGATCACCATGCGGCCGTCCGGGAGCTCGTAACCCTTGGCGATCTCGGCGAAGGGAATCTCCCTGCCGCACTTCTCGCAGACCCGCTTGTACTTGATCCGGCCACCGTCTTCGGGATGGACCTGGCGGAAGCTGATGTCCTTCTGCTCGGTCGCCGAGAACAGCTTCACCGGAATGGTGACCAGACCGAAGGAGATTGCACCCTTCCAGATTGAACGAGGCATACCGCACAGTCTGCCTGATGACCTCAGGTCCCGGGCCCGAGCAACCGATCCAGCTCCGAGGGGGCGAACCACAACAAGTCGCTCGCGTCGAGCAGATCCTCGATGTCGCCGGCGTCGACGACCTGATCGAAGCTCAGTCCGTCGGCCAGCGAGCGCGCCCGGGCCAGCCGCTGCGCGCTTTCGGGCTCGTCGGCGAAGACCGAGGAGACCTGGGACCAGGTCAGGCCGGCCAGGACCACCCGGCCGAAAGGATCAGACGGATCCGCCGACTCTCGCCCGTCCGATCCGTCTTCTCCCACCACGACCGCCGCGTCGGCGGCCAGCACGAGGCGGGGACCCTGGCTGGGCGTCATCAAGGCACTGACCCCGGCGTAGGCCAGCGCCGTGTACTCGGCGGCTTCGTCGTCGGGGGAAAGGTCGTGCGCTTGGCGGAGACCGGGCGTCGCGCTGTGCGCGGGCAACGGACCGCCCAGGGAACCGGATCTGCGGAGCCGGTGGAGCTGTTCTGGCACCAGCGGGACGTACACGACTCCCGGCGCGCTCACCCGGCATCCTCCGGCGCGGCACCGTCACCGGATTCGGCCGTCTTGCGCGGCGTCCGCTTGACCGGTGGCGACCGCTTCGCCGGTCGTGTGCGCTTGACCGGTCGTGTGCTCTTCACCGGTACCGTGCGCTCGACGGAGGTTGCCATCGCGGGAGTCTCCGCCGCGGGCTGGTCTTCGCCGGTCTTGTCTTCTCCGGTCTTGTCTTCTCCGGTCTTGTCTTGGGCGGTCTGCCGCTTCTCTG
>JBBSQJ010000028.1:0-26606 GCA_038257965.1 Propionibacteriales bacterium | reverse complement strand
TCGAAGCGGCGGCCAACCCCGACATCGGCAATACCGGTTTCCGCGCGACACCAAACGGCGACCTGGCGACCGCCGTGGACGTGCCGCTCTACGTGATCGAACGGATCGACCTCGTGCTCCGCGACGTAGCGGCGTGGGAGCTGCTGGCCGACATCGAGGCGCTGTCAGGACTGATGCACGAGCTGCCGATCGAGTCCGGCCGCCGGGCCGAGATCCTGCTCGCCCTGCAGCGCGCCGTCGACGTCGCCGATCCCGACGATCTGCCCGGCACCGTGGGTGCGGCCCGGGCCGAGCTCACCGGCGTGCTGTCTCGTCCCGCCTCCGCCAGTGCTCACGCGACGGTTGCCGTTGGACACGCGCACATCGACAGTGCGTGGTTGTGGCCGGTGCGCGAGACCATCCGCAAGTGTGCTCGGACGTTCTCCAACGTCGTCCAGCTCGCCGACGCCGACCCGACGTTCCGGTTCGCCTGCTCTTCTGCTCAGCAGTACGCCTGGATGAAGCAGCACTACCCGGAGCTCTTCGCCCGGATCGCGGAGAAGGTACGCACCGGGCAGTTCCTTCCGGTGGGCGGGATGTGGGTGGAGTCGGACACGAACATGCCCGGTGGTGAGGCCATGGCCCGGCAGTTCGTGGCGGGCAAGTCCTTCTTCTTGGAGAACTTCGGGGTGGAGACCGAAGAGGTCTGGCTGCCCGATTCTTTCGGCTACTCCGCGGCCCTGCCGCAGATCGTGCGGGCATCCGGCTCGCGCTGGTTCCTGACCCAGAAGATCTCCTGGAACCAGACCAACACCATGCCGCACCACACGTTCTGGTGGGAGGGCATCGACGGCAGTCGGGTGTTCACCCATTTTCCGCCGTCGGACACCTACAACTCGGTGCTGTCCGGTGCCGAACTCGCCCGGGCGGAGCGACAGTATCGGGAGAAGGGGCGCGGCACCACCTCGCTGATGCTGTTCGGTTACGGCGACGGCGGCGGCGGACCGAACCGGCAGATGATGGCCGCGGCGCACCGGCTCGGCTCGCTGGAGGGCTCACCGACCGTGCGAATCGACTCACCGGCCGCATTCTTCACCGGCGCCGAGGCGGAGTACCCGGACGCCCCGGTCTGGCGCGGTGAGATGTATCTCGAGCTGCATCGGGGCACCTACACCAGCCAAGCCAGGACGAAGCAGGGCAACCGGCGCAGCGAGCATCTGCTGCGCGAGGCGGAGCTGTGGTCGGCGACGGCGACCCTGCGGTCGGGCCTGGTGTATCCGGCCGCGGAGCTGAAGCAGCTCTGGGAGCTCGTCTTGCTGCAGCAGTTCCACGACATTCTGCCCGGCAGCTCGATCGCCTGGGTCCACGCCGACGCGGAACGGAACTACGCGGCGATCGTCGAGCGCGCCGAGCGGCTGATCGACGACGCCGTCCGGGCGCTGGTGGGAGAAGGTGATCGCGCCTTGACGCTAAACGCGGCCCCGCACGCTCGAGACGGTGTGCCGGCCCTGGGGGCCGACACCGTCGCGTCGGACCGGGGCGAGGTGCGGGCGAGCGAGGACGGTGGCGGGTACACGCTGGACAACGGCGTGCTGCGGGTCGTGATCGATGCGGCCGGACAGATCTCCTCGCTGGTGGACGCGGTCAGCGGCCGCGACGCCATCGCGCCCGGCGACCGGGGGAACCGCCTCCAGCTACACCGCGACATCCCGAACCAGTGGGACGCGTGGGACGTGGACGAGCACTACCGGCGTACGGTCCGCGAGCTCGACTCCGTGGACGGGATCCGATTGGAGGGCGAGGCCGGGGAAGTCGCAGTCGTGGTTTCCCGTTCCTTCGGGAATTCACGGATCGAGCAGCGACTCGCGCTCGCCGCAGGCGCGCCGTCGCTCGAGATCACCACGACCGTGGACTGGCACGAGAAGCAAAAGCTGCTCAAGCTCGGTTTCGGCTTCGACGTCCACGCCGAGCGCTCGGCATCGGAGACCCAGTTCGGGCACGTGTTCCGACCCACCCACACCAACACCTCATGGGAGTTCGCGCGCTTCGAGATCTGTGCCCACCGATACATCTACGTCGACGAGCCGGGTTACGGCGTCGCCGTGACGAACGACTCGACGTACGGCCACGACGTCACCCGTCGCACCCGCCGAGACGGCGGCACGACGACCACGGTGCGACAGTCGCTGCTTCGAGCTCCGCTGTATCCCGATCCCGGCGCCGACCAGGGCAGACACGTGCTGCGCACGACCATCCGCCCGGGCACATCGGTCGGCGACGCGATCGAGGAGGGCTACCGGACGAACCTCGTGCCGCGGCAGGTGCGCGGCGACCACGGCGTCGAGCCGATCGTCGCAGTCTCGAACCCGGCGGTCGTCGTCGAGGCCGCCAAGCTGGCCGAGGACGGTAGTGGCGACCTCGTCGTGCGGCTCTACGAATCGCGGGGAGCTCGCGCGCGGGCCACCGTCGATGCGCACACTGACGTCCGATCGGTGCACTCGACCGACCTGCTCGAGCGCGCGCTGCCGGATGGGCTGCGTGCCGACGGCGGATCGATCGAACTCGAGCTGCGGCCCTTCCAGCTCCTCACCCTCCACTTCGTCCGCTGACGATTCCGCGAGACACAGCGGGGCGGGAGTTTCGCGGCCTGCGTTTCGGGGCCTGCGTTTCGGGGCGTGAATTTCGGGGCGTGAGTTCTGGGGCGTGAGTTCTGGGGCGTGAGTTTCGGGGCCTGCGTTTCGGGGCCGGAGGCGCTCCGTGCCCTGAGCCTGTCGAAGGGCCGTTTCCTCGCGGGTGAGTCGGACTTATCCACAGGTTGGAACGGTTTCCGAGGACTGTCCACAGATTTCGCGGCGGGCGGCACGAACCGGCGGCCACTCACCAGTGTCCAGGTGAGATCCCATCGGGAAAGACGAGGAGGACGAAATGGAAGCGCTCGTGCAGATGACCGGATACGTCGGCGGAGACGTCAATCTCAGACAGGCCAGTGTGCCGATCGCGGACTTCCGGCTGGCATCGACGCCGCGGGTGTTCCGCGGCGGCGACTGGATTGACGGTCCGACGACCTGGATCACGGTGAAGGCCTTCCGGGTGCTCGCGGTGAACGTCGCCGGGAGCCTGCGGCGTGGCGACCCGGTGATCGTGATCGGGCGATTGCGGACGTCGACGTGGGACCGGGACGGCCAGACGCACGAACGGCTCGAGCTCGACGCGGTCACCGTCGGCCCGGATCTTCGGCGGGGGATGTCGCACTTTCACAAGAACGCCAGGCCGGAGTCCTCAGGTCCCGAGCAGCCGGACACCGGTCAGCCGGGCACCGACCAGCCGACAACAGACCCGTCGGGCACCGAGCAGTCCGCGATCGACCCCGAGACGGGTGAGATCGGGTCCGTCGGGCTTGTTGGGGACGAACTGGCGCGCGAGTTCGACGCTGAGTTGGCCGGCGCGGGGACGGACGCCGGCTAGACCTCGACGTCTGGGTGTCTCGCGGCGGCCCGAACTCAGGGGTCCGTTGTCGCCGCAGGACCGTTGTCGGAGGCTGGGCAGGAAACGCTCGGGTTGGGCGCAGCGGTGCCGCCCGCTAAGTTTGATCCTTCGGATCGGGTTGCCACCGGGATCGGCCCGCCGCTCGATTTCGAGCACCGACAGACCAGCTGATGAGAAGGTTCCTGCCCCACCATGCCTGAGTTCATCTACACGATGCACAACGTCCGCAAGGCACTGGGCGACAAGGTCGTCCTCGACAATGTCACGTTGTCGTTCTATCCAGGCGCCAAGATCGGCGTCGTGGGTCCGAACGGCACCGGCAAGTCGACGCTGCTCAAGATCATGGCCGGGATGGAGACGCCCAACAACGGCGACGCCACGCTGGCGAAGGAGGCGTCGGTGGGCATCTTGCTGCAGGAGCCGCCGCTGACCGAAGACAAGACCGTTCTGGAAAACATCGAGGAGGCGGTGGCCCATACCAAGGGCAAGCTGGCTCGGTTCAACGCAATCTCCGAAGAACTGGCCGACCCGGAGGCCGACTATGACGCCCTGCTCGGTGAGATGGGCGAGCTGCAGACCGACCTCGACCACCTCGAGGCCTGGGACATCGACAGCCGGCTCGAGCAGGCGATGGACGCGCTGCGCTGCCCGCCCTCGGATGCACCGGTCGACATCTTGTCCGGCGGCGAGCGGCGTCGGGTCGCGCTGTGCAAGCTGCTCCTCGCTCAGCCCGACCTGTTGCTGCTCGACGAGCCGACCAACCACCTCGACGCCGAGTCCGTCAACTGGCTCGAGGGACATCTGAAGAGCTACTCCGGCGCCGTGCTGGCCGTCACCCACGATCGGTACTTCCTGGACAACGTGGCGGAGTGGATCCTCGAGCTCGACCGGGGCCGGACTCACCCGTACGAGGGCAACTACTCGACGTACCTGGACAGCAAGAGGGCCCGCCTGCAGGTGGAGGGCAAGCGCGACGCCAAGCGGGCGAAGATCCTCGATCGCGAACTCGAGTGGGCGCGATCCAATCCGAAGGCCAGGCAGGCCAAGAACAAGGCACGACTGACTCGCTACGAGGAGATGGCGGCGGAGGCTGAGCGCAACCGCAAGCTGGACTTCGACGAGATCAACGTGCCGCCCGGTCCGCGATTGGGCAGCACCGTGCTGCAGGCCAAGGACTTGGTCAAGGGCTTCGGCGACCGCACGTTGTTCGACGGGCTCAGTTTCACCCTGCCGCGTTCGGGCATCGTCGGTGTGGTCGGGCCGAACGGGGTCGGCAAGTCGACCCTGTTCAAGATGATCGTCGGCGAAGAGCGACCGGACGCCGGTTCGCTCGATCTCGGCGACACGGTCAAGATCTCCTACGTGGACCAGAGCCGGTCCGGGCTGGATCCGAAGAAGAATGTCTGGGAGCTGGTCTCCGATGGGCTGGACCACATCAAGGTCGCCAGCTTCGAGATGCCGTCGCGTGCTTACGTCGCCTCCTTCGGGTTCAAGGGCCCGGACCAGCAGAAGCCGGCCGGGGTGCTGTCCGGTGGTGAGCGGAACCGGCTGAACCTCGCGTTGACCCTGAAGATGGGTGGCAACCTGCTACTGCTCGACGAGCCGACCAACGACCTGGACGTGGAAACCCTCCAGTCACTGGAGGACGCCCTGCTCGAGTTCCCGGGCTGTGCCGTGGTGATCTCCCACGATTGTTGGTTCCTCGACCGGGTGGCCACTCACATCTTGGCGTGGGAGGGCGACGAGGAGGACCAGTCGAAGTGGTTCTGGTTCGAGGGCAACTTTGCCGACTACGAGGCCAACAAGATCGCCCGGCTCGGAGCCGAGGCCGCACGCCCGCACCGCGCGACCCACCGCCGGCTCACCCGCTGAGTTCGTGAGCGGATGGCGCCTCTGCCGCGAGCATGCCGCTCCATCTGCCCTGAGTCTGCTGCCCGATGTGCCCTGAGTCTGTGCCCGACGTGCCCTGAGCTTGTCGAAGGGCCGTATTGGCCGAGCGCGTACCACCCTGCGCTTCGACGGGGTCAGCGAGATCGACCTTAGGCGACCCGGTGCGCTTCGACGGGGCTCAGCGCCATGAGCGCGCAGAGGCCTTTGGTGGAACCTGGAGCGAGCAACTCCGATGAGCCCTGAGCCTGTCGAAGGGCGTCCGACCGCTTCAGGCAGGCTGGAGGTCATGAGCGACGTACCAAGTCGGGATCTGCCCGACCCGACCCATACCACTCCCGCCGACGTCAGCGACGCAACCGTGAAGGCCCTCGGCAAACTGTCGGAGGCCCTCGAGACGTGCGAGCGGGCCAGAGGGCACCTCTACGAGTTCCACCAGTTGACCGGATCGGCCGACCTCGAACTCGGCCAGGCAGTCGAAGCCCTGCGCGAGGCCGGACACACCGAGGTCGCAGACCGGATCGAGATCGAGCTTGTCGGGCGCAACGTACTGCCCGGGCGATGGACCTTTCAGGTTGTCGAGGAGTACGACGACGGCTACTGGAACCTGTTCCGCGAGCTCGAACGCGCGGCTCGCGACGACCTCGTGGGCGGCGCACGACACCTGTTCGAAGCGCGACTCAAGCAGGCCGAGCGCACCGCCGGCCGCCCCGGGCACGAGGCTGCCCCCACCTAGTTGACCGCTGTTCACGCGGGCCCCACTTCGCGCATCCACGGGCCACCTTGCGCATCGGTGCCGATGCGCGAACATGGCCGCCGATGCGCGAAGTGGGACCCGGACTCCGGCTGACGTGACCCCTGACCGGCCTGGCCGGCGTCGAGCACCGCCGATCACAGGTCACCACGTCCCCGAACGCAGGTCCGTAGCCGGGATGCATCGCGTCGCGTGAGTGGGCACCAACCCCGTCATTGACGGTTGTAGACACGAGGCGTGCAGCTGTGACCCGGCGCCGCCGCAGGGGCTCCGCTCCTGGTGACCCCTACCGGAAAAGGGTGCTGCTGAGACTGGCGTGACCAGCCAGGCAGGATCGCATTCACTTTCGGCCCGAACCGGCGTCCCGCCAAGGGCACTTTGGCTAGCCTGCCCGTGTGCGGTCGGCTCAGCGGCGCCCGGCGAGCAGTTCGGCGAGCGTGATCGCCCGGCGATCGGCGAGCTCGGCGAGCTGGGTGCGGCAGGAGAATCCGTCGGCGAGTACCACGGCGTCCGGACGAGCGCGTACGGCCGGCAGCAGATCGTGCTCGGCCACCTTGACCGACACCTCGTAGTGGCCCTGCTCGACACCGAAGTTGCCGGCCAGTCCGCAGCAGCCGCCGACCGTCGTCACCGTCGCACCCGTGCGGGCGAGCAGTGCCGCATCGGCCTGCCAACCGAGGATCGAGGCGTGGTGACAGTGCGGTTGGGCGACCAACTCGACCCCGCTCAGGTCCGGGGGCTCCCAGGTCGGCGTATCCGACAGCAGTTCCGCGAGGGTGACGACCGACTCGCGGACCGCCACCACTCGGGCGTCGTCCGGCAGCAGTTCGGCGGCGTCGCTGCGCCACACCGCCAAGCAGGATGGCTCCAGCCCGACAATTGGAGTGCCGGCCTGCGCAATCGGGTACAGAGAGTCCAGCGCGTGGCGGAGCTGGCGCCGAGCGCCGTCGTGTTGACCGGTGCTGATCCAGGTCAGTCCGCAGCAGACCGCACGCTCCAGCAGGCGCGGCGCGTATCCGGCCGCAGCCAGCACCTCGACCATGGCTTCCGCGCCATCACCGGTGAAACAGTCCGAGAACGAGTCGACCCACACGACAACCGGCGTCCCACGCCTGGTCCGAGCGGGCAGCCGGGATCGGGCCGACCGGTTCGCGAAGCGCGGGAGGTCTCGTCGCTGATCCACGCCAGCGCTCCATCGCACGAGATTGCGCAGACCCGGTGTAGCCGTCAGGGTGTTGATCAGTGGCGCGAGCACCCGGGTCCGGGTGATCAGCCGACCCCAGCGCGGCAACCAGCCCAGCGCGTAGTGCGCGCGCGGGCGCAGGCGCCCGCGATAGGTCCGGTCCAAGACCTCCGACTTGTACGTCGCCATGTCGACTCCGGTCGGACAGTCTCGTGCGCATCCCTTGCAGGAAAGGCAGAGATCGAGCGCCTCGTGCACCTCTGGTGCGCGCCAGCCGTCGACCAGGGAGCCGTTGATCATCTCCTGGAGCACCCGGGCACGCCCACGGGTTGAATCCTTCTCCTCACGGGTCGCCTGGTACGACGGGCACATCACGCCGAGACCGGCGGTCGTGTTGGCCAGGCACTTCCCGACCCCGGTGCACCGATGCACCTCGTCGGCGAAGTGGGAGTCGCGTCCGAGCCGGGCCACTGCTCGCAGATCGGCGTCGATCGGCCGGGGATCGACCAAGACGCCGGGATTCATCAGGTTCTGCGGATCGAACACCGCCTTGACCTGCCCGAACAGCTGCAGCGCAGCGGCGGAGTACATCCGGGGCAGAAGCCCCGAGCGTGCCCGGCCGTCGCCGTGCTCGCCCGACATCGAACCGCCGTAGCCGGCCACCAGATCGGCCGCGGCCTCGATGAACTCCCGATAGACCTTCGCGCCTCCCGGCGACGTCAGCGGGAAGTCGATCCGAATGTGCACGCAGCCATCGCCGAAGTGGCCGTACGGCAGACCCGACAGTCCTCGCTCCGCCATCAAGGCATCGAAGTCACGCAGGTAGGCGCCGAGCTCGGCCGGCGGTACGGCCGCGTCCTCCCAGCCCGCGTACGCGGGGGTCGGCAGGCTCACCGCGGCGAGACCGGCGCCGTCCTCGCGGATCTTCCACAGCGCGGACGCGTGCCGGGGATCCTCGACGACGTACCCCTCCAAGGCCCCGGCTGCGACCAGCAGCCGATCCGCGCGCGAGCGCACCTCGCCGGGGTCCTCGCCGACAAGCTCGACGAACATCCAACCGTCACCGCGAGGCAGCGGCGGCACGGCTGAGGGCCCGTGGGCCCGGGCCACCACGTCGACGATCCGTCGGCCGAGACCCTCGCAGGCAGTCGGGCAGAACTCCGTGATCGCCGGTGCGGCGTCCCCGGCGTCGGCCATGCTGGCGTACCCCAGGGCGATCATGATCTTGTGCGGTGCGTCGCGGACCAGGCGGACGGTTGCCCGGCTGGTCACGGCCAGCGTGCCCTCGGTGCCGGCCAGGAACCGGGCGACGTCGAAGTGCTGTTCGGGCAGCAGATGCTCGAGGCTGTAACCCGACACCTGGCGACGGAACCGACCGAACTCCGTCCGGATCGTGCCGAGCGAACCGTCCACCACCCGGCCGAGGGCGGCCATGCTCGGTGCGGAGTCACGGCTGGTCGAGGAGTCGAGCCGTAGCTGCTCGCCGGTGCCGCTGATCACGTCGAGAGCCACCACATTGTCGGCGCTGCGCCCGTAGCCGAGGGCCCGCGGACCGCAGGCGTTGTTGCCGATCATGCCGCCGATCGTGCAGCGGTTGTGGGTCGAGGGATCCGGGCCGAACCGCAGTCCGTGGGCGGCGCCGGCCGCGGTCAGCATGGCCTGCACGACGCCGGGCTCGACGACGGCCGTCCGCGCCTCAGGATCGAGGGAGATGATCCGGTTCAGATGGCGTGCGGTGTCGACGATCAGCCCCGGACCCACCGCGTTTCCGGCACACGACGTACCGGCTCCTCGGGTGGTCACCGGCATTCCTACGATCCGCGCGCCCTCCAGCACGTCACCCAGTTCCTCGACCGTGCGTGGGCGGGCGACTGCCTGCGGGACGACTCGATAGAGCGAAGCGTCGGTGGAGTACATCGCTCGGGCCAGCGTCGAGGTATCGAGGACGTCGTCGAGGCCTTGCCGCGCCAGAGCCGCCGAGAGCTCCGATGTCTGCTCGGGCAGGGCGATCGCGGTCACGGGCTGAATAATAGGTGCGCCCGCGCCCGGCGCTCACTCAGCTCAGGCGGACTCGGTCGCCTCGATCACGGCCTCGAACGCCCGGCCGAGCGCTGCGTAGTCCTCCGGGTCTGCGGCGTCGACGAAGAACTTCCGCACGGCCGCGACGTGGCCGGGTGCGGCACCCCGCAACATCTCCACGCCGGTCTCGGTCAGAGTCGCCCACACCCCGCGCCGGTCGGCCGGACAGCCGACCCGCTCGACCAGCTTGTCCTTTTCCATGCGGGCGATCGTGTGGGTGAGACGGGACCGAGACTGGTGGACCGCGGTGGCGAGTTCGGACATCCGCAACTGACGGCCTGGTGACTCCGACAAGGTGACGAGGATCTCGTACTCGGGCAGGTCCACGTCGAACTGACGCAGGTCGGCGTCCAGTGCCTCCGACAGCCGCGCGACGCCCAGCAGGTACGCACGCCAGACCCGCTGCTGGTCAGCGGTCAGCCAGCGCGGCTCGGCGGAGTCGCTCATGGTCTTCATATTATCAGGGGAAGTTGACTCTTCAACTGACCGGGGTCTATAGTCGTGAATGTAGTTGAAAAATCAACTAAATCTCGAAGGGATCCCCCAGCATGAGCCAAGACGTACAAACCGCCGGACTTGTCGCCGGCACCTGGAACATCGACCTCTCGCACTCCGAGGCCGGCTTTACCGTCCGCCACCTGATGAGCAAGGTGCGCGGAGGCTTCACCGATTTCTCGGGCACCATCACGACCGCCGAGAACATCCTCGACTCCTCGGTCGAGGTCAGCATCAAGAGTTCCTCGATTACCACTCATAACGAACAGCGCGACGCTCATCTGCGATCGGCCGACTTCTTCGACCCGAACAAGGGTGGTGAACTGCGCTTCGTCAGCACCGCGATCACCGAGAGTGAAGACGGCTACGTCATCACGGGCGATCTGACCATCAACGCGATCACCAAGAGAGTCGACCTGGCCGCCGAGTTCCTCGGTGTGGACGCCGATCCGTGGGGCCAGACGAAGTTGGGTGCCGAGGCGACCACCTCGATCAACCGCAAGGACTTCGGTGTCAACTGGAACCAGACCCTCGAGAGCGGCAGGCTCCTCGTCGGCGACAAGGTCGAGATCACCCTCGTCATCCAGGCCACCAGGGCCTGAGCAAGGCCCCCCGCTCCGCGTTCGGAACCCTTGTCGGCGGTCGGATCCTCTATAGCTGATCCGAACACGTACAAGCGATCCGACCTGCGGCGAGGGCGCGGGGAGGGCGCGGGTAGCGGGACGCGAGTGGTCGGAGCGACCGCACGGACGCTACCGATCAGACGGGCTGAGGTACGCTGGTTACTCACCAGTAACAAAGCAGACCGAGGGTCGCCATGAAGCGCACGATTTTCGACGAGGACCACGACGCGTTCCGCGAAAGCTGCAAGACGTTCGTGGATCGACAACTCCGCCCCAACCAGGAGAAGCACGCTGCCGACCACGGCTTCGGCCGGCAGATGTGGCTCGAGCTGGGCAAGCAGGGGATGCTCGGGCTGAACATCCCTGAGGAGTACGGCGGCTCCAGCGTCGGTGATCCGCGGTTCTCCATGATCTTGGCCGAAGAGCTGTCCAAGCTCTCGTTCGCCTACTCCTCCTGCGTCGGCATCCACTCCGACTGCGTGGCGGCGTACCTGGTCGATCTGTGCACCGAGGAGCAGAAGCAGCGCTGGCTGCCGAAGTTCTGCAGCGGTGAGCTGATCACCGCGATCGCCATGACCGAGCCCTCGGGCGGTTCCGACCTCGCCGCCCTGAAGACCACAGCCGTCCGCGAAGACGACGGATGGCTGTTGAACGGTTCGAAGACCTTCATCACCAACGGCTTCTCCTGCGACCTCGTGCTGGTCGCGGCCCGCACCAGTCCCGAGAAGGGTGCCAAGGGCATCACCTTGTTCGGTGTCGAGACCGGAATGCCCGGGTTCGAGCGGGGTCGGCGGCTGGACAAGGTCGGGCAGCCGGAGGCCGACACGTCCGAGTTGTTCTTCGCCGACGTTCACCTTCGCGAGGCCAACGTCATCGGTCAGCCCGACATGGGCTTCATCTACCTGATGCAGCGACTCGTCGGCGAGCGGATCGGTTCGGCCGTGAACAATCTCTCCCACGCCCGTCAGATCCTCGACGAGACGCTGACGTACGTGAAGGAGCGCAAGGCATTCGGCCAGGCGGTGGGCTCTTTCCAGGCCAACAAGCACCGGCTCGCCGAGCTGGTGACCACCGTCGAGGTGACGCAGGCCTTCGTCGACGCCGCCGTGCTCGAGCAGGTCAACGGCACCCTCACCGCGGTCGACGCCGCCAAGGCCAAGTGGTTCTCGGCTCAGGTGCAGAACGACGTGCTCGACGCCTGTGTGCAGTTCTGGGGCGGGTACGGCTACATGAACGAGTACCGGGTCGCCCGGGCCTGGCAGGACGCGCGGGTGAGCAAGATCTGGGCCGGATCCAACGAGATCATGAAGGAACTCATCGGCCGCGATCTCGGCCTGTGAGCCGCTGAAACACAGAGAAGAGCGCGCGCCCATGCCCGAAGCAGTCATCGTCGCCACGGCCCGTACCCCGATCGGCCGGGCCGGGAAGGGCTCGCTGGTCGACGTACGTCCCGACGACCTGGCCGCGGGGGTGATCGACGCCGCGCTCGGCAAGTTGCCGGGCTTCGACCCGAGCACCCTTGACGACATCTACCTCGGTTGTGCCGAGCCTCGCGACGAGCACGGTGGAAACCTGGCGCGACGGGTCGCCGTCCAGCTCGGTCTCGACAACGTGCCGGCCGCGACGATCAACCGGTTCTGTGCCTCCAGCGTGCAGACCGCCCGGATGGCCTTCCACGCCATCAAGGCAGGCGAAGGACACGCGTACGTCTCCGGCGGGGTCGAGTGCGTCTCGCGCTATCGCGGTTTCGGCTCGGCAGGAGTCGATCCGGTGGAAACGCACAACCCGGTGTTCGCCGAGGCGGAGGCTCGCACGATTGCCACCGCGCACAGCAACGAGACCTGGCACGATCCGCGCGTCGACGGTCGACTACCCGATGTCTACATCGCGATGGGCCAGACTGCGGAGAACGTCGCCACCGCCTGGGACATCGCCCGGGCCGAGCAGGACGAGTTCGGCGTGCGGTCCCAGAACAACGCCGAGGCCGCGATCGCGGCCGGCGTGTTCGAGCGCGAGATCGCCCCGGTCACCCTTCCGGACGGCCGGGTGATCAGCCGTGACGACGGACCGCGCAAGGGCGTGACCATCGAGGCCGTCTCCGCGTTGAGGCCGGTCTTCCGGGCGGACGGGACGATCACGGCCGGTAACTGTTGCCCGCTGAACGACGGCGCCGCCGCCGTGGTGATCATGAGCGACACCCGGGCTGCCGAGCTGGGTCTGACCCCGCTGGCCCGCATCGTCTCCACCGGGGTCAGCGCGCTGAGCCCGGAAATCATGGGGCTCGGCCCGGTGGAGTCGACTCGCCGTGCACTCGCGAACGCCGGGATGGTCATCTCCGACATCGACCTGGTCGAGATCAACGAGGCGTTTGCCGTGCAGGTCATCGCCTCCGCCCGCGAGCTCGAGATCGATCCCGACCGGCTCAACGTCCACGGCGGCGCGATCGCGCTCGGCCATCCCTTCGGTTCGACCGGTGCCAGGATCATGACCACACTGATCAATGCGATGCAGACCCGAGACGCACAGTTCGGGCTGGAGACGATGTGTGTGGGTGGCGGCCAAGGCATGGCGATCATCCTCGAGCGGGCGAGCTGACCGTCACGGAGGCCCGTTCTGATCAAGGTCGAGATCACGGGTTCGGTGCCACCCGCGACCCTGGTTGGCTAGGCTTTCCTCCACGACCGCTCGGCGGGGCTGCGGTCGCTGATCTCGATTGTTGTGTCGGTGTGCGCGATCCGACGTCCCCCCGACCATCCCAGTGCTGACGGAGGCCTCCAGAAAATGACAGATACCGTGGCTGAACGGCTGGCGACGCGTCCGCCGTCGGTGGGCGCGATGCTGCTCGATCGAGTGCGGGCTTCGGGCCCGGACGAGGCCTTCCGCTATCTCGACGGCAGCCGCTGGGTCTCCTTGACCTGGAACCAGCTCAAGGACGACGTCTTCGAGCTGGCTGCTGGCCTCCTCGCCCTCGGTCTGGAGCGGGAGGACCGGGTGGCGATCGCCTGCAGCACCCGGATCGAGTGGATCCTGGCCGACCTCGGCGTCATGTGCGCCGGCTGTGCGACCACCACCGTCTACCCGACGACCCAGCACGAGGACGTGGGCTTCGTCATCGGCGACTCGGAGTCGAAGGTGGTCTTCGCCGAGGACGACGGCCAGGCGGCCAAGGTGATCGAGCACCTCGAAGAACTGCCCCAGCTGCTGACCATCGTCCAGATCGACGGCAAGGTCGACCACCCGAACGTGATCGGCTGGTCGGAGTTCGTGACCAACGGTCGCGATCACCTCGCCGCCAATCCGGACTGCGTCGACCGGGCGATCTCGGCACTCGGACCCGACCATCTGGCCACCCTGATCTACACCTCCGGCACGACCGGACGTCCCAAGGGCGTCCGGTTGGTCCAGGACTGCTGGACCTACACAGGTGTTGCCATCGAGGAATACGACATCATCAGCCCCGACGACCTGCAGTATCTCTGGCTGCCGCTCAGCCATGTCTTCGGCAAGGCGTTGATCGCCGTCCAGCTACGGATCGGTTTCGCGACCGCAGTGGACGGACAGGTCGATCGGATCGTGGACAACCTCGGGGCGGTCAAACCCACGTTCATGGCCGGCGCCCCGCGGATCTTCGAGAAGGTCCGAGCCCGAGTGATGTTGAGCAGCTCGAGCGGAGCGAAGGCCAAGATCGCTGACTGGGCATTCGCGGTGGGGCGTAAGACCATGCCGATCCGGCTGCGTGGCGACAAGCCGACCGGTCTGCTCGCGGTGCAGCAGGCTGTCGCCGACAAACTGGTGTTCAGCAAGATCAAGGCCAGGATGGGTGGCCGGATCAGGTTCTTCGTCTCCGGTTCCGCGGCTCTCAGCCGCGAGGTCCAGGAGTGGTTCTACGCTGCGGGACTCCTCGTCCTGGAGGGTTACGGGCTGACCGAGACCAGCGCGGCGACATTCGTCAACAATCCCCGGGCCACCCGCTTCGGGACTGTCGGGCCGCCGGTGCCCGGCACCGAGGTCAAGATCGCCGACGACGGCGAGGTCTTGGTCAAGGGTGCCGGTGTGATGCACGGCTATCACAATCTCGACGCGGCTACTGCCGAGGCCTTCGTCGACGGCTGGTTCCGGACCGGCGACATCGGCGAGCTGGACGACGCTGGGTACCTGCGAATCACCGATCGCAAGAAGGACCTGATCAAGACCTCCGGCGGGAAGTACGTCGCACCGCAGAAGGTCGAGGGGGCGGTGAAGGCGGCATCGCCCTACGTCAGTCAGGTCGTGGTGCACGGCGAGGGACGCAAGTACGTGAGTGCGCTGTTCACGCTCGACCCGGACGCGATCGGCGAGTGGGCCACAGCACACGACAAGAGCAGCGACTGCGCGAGTCTGGCGCAGGACGCGGACGTACGGGCGCTGATCCAGGGCAACGTGGCGCACGCGAACTCCCGGCTCGAGCGCTGGGAGACGATCAAGAGATTCACCATCTTGGACAAGGAGCTGTCGGTCGACGAGGGTGAGGTCACTCCGAGCTTGAAGATCCGTCGCAAGATGGTGGAGAAGAAGTACCAGGACGTGCTCAACAGCCTCTACGACGACTGAAGCGCGGTCCTGGGAAATGGTGCTGTCGTCGCCAAGCCCTGCGGTGCGGATTCAAGCGGGGGTGTCGCCGTAAGAGATGCACAGCTCCGGGAGCCGGCGTGTGCGTCTGGAAGGATGCCCGAGTGAGCCGGTTCCACTACAGCTGCCCGATGCGGTGGGCGGACCTCGATGCGCAAGGACACGTGAACAACGCGGTGATCCTGGAGTACCTGCAGGAGGCCCGGGTCGAGTTCTTGCTCAACGGTCCGCCCGTGATGCACCAACTGTTGGCGACCGGTGTGCTGGTGGCCGGTCACCAGGTGGAGTACCTGGCCCCGGTCTCCTACGACGGCGGTCCGGTGGAGCTGGAGCTGTGGGTCGAATCGGTGGGCGGCAGCCGGTTCGAGATCGGCTACGACATCTCCCACGCGCACCGGTTGACCGGTCGGGCGCGAACGGTCGGGGTCGCGTACGACCTCACCCGCGCATCCTTGCGGCGCCTGCTGCCCGCCGAGCGTGCCGAGTTCGCCGCCCGGCTGGAGACCGGTGAGCCGATCCGCCGACTGGAGAAGGTGTCGGTGGGGAAGCACCCGCACCGCTTCCCGATGCGGGTCCGCTGGTCGGACCTGGATTCCTACGGGCATGTCAACAACGTCAAGTTCTACGACTACGCCCAGGAGGCCCGGCTCTCGCTGATGGCCGAGGCGCTCGGGTTCCCGACGCAGGGCGAGGTCTGGGTGATCGCCCGCCAAGACCTGGAGTACGCGCGTCCGCTGGACTTCAGACTGGAACCGTACGAGGTGGCCACCGGTGTCGTCGCCGTCGGCAACCGCTCGATAACCCTGAGTGTGGAGCTTCGCGACCCGGCCACGGGCACGGTCTACGCCACCGCCCGAACCGTCCTGGTCAGCCCGTCGGCGGTGACCGACGAACAACGCGCCGCCGTCGCCCGCTACGCCACAACCTGACTCCGACGCGTGACCGGGCTCCGACCCCACCTCCCCGGAAAGTGGGCGCAACTGACAGCGACACGCCGGAGAAATCTGTCACGAGCGCACACTTTTCTGGGGGGTGGCGGCTTGGTTGCCTCTCACTGCTGAGTCACGATCTCGTAGATTGAGTGCCATGAGCGCACCTGCCACCCAGTCACGATCCCTTCTGCTTCGCGAACAAGAGGTCGCGCTCGACGACGCCGCCGAGGTCCCCACGCCCAGCTCCACCCAGGTGCTGATCGAGGTGGCCGCCGTCGGGATCTGCGGATCCGACATGCACTACTACGACCACGGCCGGATCGCCGACTTCGTCGTACGCGAACCACTGGTCCTCGGCCATGAAGCTTCCGGGACGATCCGAGCGGTTGGGTCGGCGGTCGAGGATCGGCAGGTCGGTCAGCGGGTTGCGATGGAACCGCAGGAGACCTGCGGACGCTGCAGGCAGTGCCTGTCGGGGCGCTACAACCTCTGTCCGGACGTTCGCTTCTTCGCGACACCGCCGATCCATGGCGCCTTCGCCCAGTACGTCGTGTTGGAGGCGCATCGCGCGCACCCGGTCCCGGACTCGCTATCCGACGAGGCGGCGGCACTGATCGAGCCGCTGTCGGTGGGGGTCTGGGCGAACCAGAAGGCGGGCGTGCAGCCCGGGGACCGGGTGCTGGTCACCGGCGCTGGTCCGGTCGGACTGCTCTGCGCCGACGTGGCCCGAGCCAGGGGAGCGAGTTGGGTCGGGGTGAGCGACACCAACGAGTACCGGTTGAGCGTGGCGCGCCAGCGCGGGGCAAGTGTCGCGGTGAATGCCGCCGACGCTCCACTGGTCGAGCAGATAGAGCCGGTGGACGTGATCTTGGAGTGTTCGGGAGCGGCACCGGCGGTCCGGGGCGCGTTCTCGGTCGCTGCGCCTGCTGCGCGGGTCGTGCTCGTCGGCCTCGGCGCGCCCGACCTGGAACTCCCGGTCGCCCTGATCCAGGTCAAGGAGATCGTGCTGACCGGGACCTTCCGCTACGCCAACTGCTACCCCGCGGCGATCGGATTGGCCGCGTCGGGAGCGGTTGATCTCGACGGGTTGGTCACGGGCCGGTTCGGGCTGTCCCAGGTGGCCGAGGCGCTGCAGGCCTCGAAGACCGACCCGCACAGTCTCAAGCCCGTCGTGTACCCGAACCAACCCTGAAGCCGCCCGGGTCCGCACCCATCGCGCGCACCGGCTGAACCGGCCGGGGGAGCTGGGACGGGACGGGACGGGTCAGCGGCGGACGGGGTAGACCACGCCGGCAGAACCACCTCCGCGCCGGGTCGGCTCGGCGACAGCCTGCACGATCCCGTGGCGCTTGAACTCCAGCGCCGCCACCGCGCCGATCTCGGCCGCGCTGGTGAACGCGTCGCCGCTCGGTGTGAGGGGGTAGTCGTACGGCTTCAGAGCGCTCTGGTACTTGTCGATGAACGTGGGTTCCGCGGTCACCGTGGCCGTGTTGCGCAGCGATGCCCGCGGCTCGGCCACCGCCTGGGGCAGCGTCATGGCGAAGTCGACCCGGTTCACCAGGGTCTGCAGCACGGTCGTGATGATGGTCGAGCCACCCGGCGATCCGACGGCGATGAACGGCTTGCCGTTCTTCAACACGATGGTGGGCGACATCGAGGAGCGTGGCCGCTTGCCCGGCTCGATCCGGTTCGGATCCTTCGCGTCCCAGACTGCCGAGAAGTCGGTCAACTCGTTGTTCAGCAGGAAGCCGCGACCGGGCACCAGCATGCCCGAGCCGCCGGTCTGCTCGATGGTGAGGGTGTAGGAGACGACATTGCCCCAGCGGTCGGCCGTGACCAGGTGGGTGGTCGACTTGCCCTGCTCGTTCCGCCCGGTGGCAGTCGCGGTGCCGCATCTGGTCGCGTCGAGATCACCCGGAAGCGTCGGCGTCAACAGTCGGCTGTCCGGATCGAGCTGGCAGGCACGGGTTCTCGCGAACTTCTGCGACAGCAGGGTCCTGGTCGGCACATCGACGTAGGCGGGGTCACCGACGTAGGCGTTTCGGTCCGCGAACGCGAGCGCGGAGGCGTCCAGGTAGTAGTGCAACGCCTTGCCCCTGTTCATCCGGGAGAGGTTTTTCGTCTCCAGGATGTTCAGTGCCTCACCGACGGTCGTGCCGCCGCTGGAGGACGGCGCCATCGAGTAGACGTCCAGTCCGCGGTAGGCGACGTGGGTCGGCTGCTGGTTCAGCGCGCGGTACGACGTCAGGTCCGACAGCTTCAGGTAGCCCTTCGGCACCGGTAACGACGTGGTGGGTGACGTCGCCGGGTTCCGGACGGCATCGACCATCTCCCTTGCGATCTTGCCCCGGTAGAGCACCCTCGCGCCGTCTCGGGCCATGATCTTGTAGGTCCTGGCCAGGTCGCGGTTGCGGAAGACCGAGCCGACAGCCGGCGCGTCACCCTGGGGCAGATAGAGCGCCGCGGTCGCCGGGAACGCCTCGAAGCGCAACTGGTTGTCGAGCGTCTGCTGGCGGAAGG
This sequence comes from Propionibacteriales bacterium, assembly GCA_038257965.1. Taxonomy (GTDB): domain Bacteria; phylum Actinomycetota; class Actinomycetes; order Propionibacteriales; family Propionibacteriaceae; genus Microlunatus. The sequence goes on along the minus strand of JBBSQJ010000028.1, from coordinate 8,060 downwards.
TCTCGTCCACGACGAAGCCGCGCTGCGCGATGTCGATCGCGGGCCGCAGATTCTGGGCAAGCGACTTGCGGCCCCAGCGATGCAGGGCCCGTTCCCAGGTAGCCCCGGTCCCGGGCACGCCGACCGAGACGCCGCTGGTGACCAGTTCCGGGGTGAAGTTGTACGGCTTTCCCGTCGCCGGATCGATGAACGCGTCGTGCGGCATCGACTTCGGCGCGGTCTCGCGACCGTCGATCGTCTGCACCTTGTGCGATCTGGCGTCGTAGTAGACGAAGTATCCGCCGCCACCGACGCCGGCCGAGTAAGGCTCGGTCACCCCGAGGGCGGCGGCCGTCGCGACCGCCGCGTCCACCGCGTTGCCGCCGTGACGGAGCACCTTCAGCCCGGCCGCCGTGGCCTCCGGATCGACGCTGGCGACGGCGCCGCCCCAGCCGGAAGCGACCGGGTTCTTCTGGGTGACGCGGCCGTGGTGAGAGGCCTGCGCGCTTGGTGTCGGTCCGGCTTCGGCCGGCGCGATGCCGACCGCCAGCAGGGCCATGGTGCTCAAGGTGACGACGAGTGGACGTACGGCGGAACGCGGCATGCGCGGAGGCTCCTGGAGCTCGGGGGGATGGCTCGGGATCTGTCTGACCCGGTATGCCTTCCTACCCCGCCACCACCTCCGCGGTCTACCCCCCGGGCGTTTCGTCTGTGGGATTGGGCGGATCCGCTGAGCCACGAGCGCGTGCCGGGCAGGTCGACAGCAGCGTCGCGTCGCGGGGATCGACCCGTTGGGCTCGGACTGGAGATCAGGGAATGAGGCCGGGTACACCTCGTGTGTGCTCAGCGTCGTCGTCGAGGGTGTTCACCATGAAGTACGCGGCCCGATCGAGATAGGTCCACAACTCCTGATCGTGCTCGGCAGAAAGATCGAGAGAGTCGACCGCGACCCGCATGTGGTGCAACCACCGGTCCCGCATGTACGGGGTGACGGCAAACGACGCATGTCGCATCCGCAGACGAGGGTGGCCGCGCTGCTCGCTGTAGGTGTTCGGTCCGCCCCAGTACTGCTCGAGGAACATCCGGAGTCGCACCTCGGCCGGTCCGAGATCCTCTTCGGGATACATCGGGCGGAGCTCGGTATCGTCGGCGACACCTTCGTAGAAGCGCTTCACCAGCGCGACGAAGGTGTCGTGGCCGCCGACGGCCTGATAGAAGGTGAGCTGGAACGGTGTACTGGACATCGAGTCCCATTCTTCCTCATGACGCCGTCGGGCGTCATGACGCCGTCGGGCGTCGCCGACCATCCTTCGTCGGGCACCCGCCTCGGGATGCCTGACCCTGCTCGAGCGTCGAGTCGAATCGGCACCAGGCTATGTCGAGTCAAATGTCGAGTCGCACAGTTCGGCCGGGTATGGGTCGTCGTGACCGGAACCCTTCCGGCCCGATGCTTGGTGAGTCCAAGGAGACGATCCCGCATGCCCGACCGCCCCAACCTCTTGTTCATCATGTCCGACGACCATGCCGCACACGCCATCTCTTCCTATGGCAGCAGGGTGAACCGCACGCCACAGCTGGACCGGTTGGCAGCCGACGGGGCACGACTGGATGCGGTGTTCTGCACGAACTCGATCTGCTCACCGTCACGGGCCACGATCCTGACCGGCACCTACAGCCACGTGAACAAGGTGACGTCGATCTATTCGGAGTTCGATCACGCCACGCCCACGTATGCCGGGGTGCTCCGTGAGCACGGGTATGCGACCGCGCTGTTCGGCAAGTGGCATCTGGGACACGGCACGGTGAGCGATCCGAAGGATTTCGACGACTGGCAGGTGTTCCCCGGTCAAGGCGATTATCACGATCCGGTGATGATCACCGCCGCAGGCGAACGTACCGTGCCCGGGTATGCCACCGACATCGTCACCGACCTGAGCCTGGACTGGCTGGCCGCGCGAGACCCCGACCAGCCGTTCTGCTTGATGGTGCACCACAAGGCCCCGCACCGGAACTGGCAGCCGGACGAGAAACACAAGCATCTCTACCCGGTCGGCACCATCCCCGAACCGGACACGTTGTTCGATGACTACGCCACCCGCGGGCAGGCCGCGCAGCACGCCCGAATGACGATCGCCGACGACCTCACCGTCGACGATGTCAAGGAGGAACTCCCGCCAGACCTGCAAGGCGACGACATGCGGGTGGAACGGATCCGGTGGACCTACCAGCGCTACCTGCGGGACTATCTGCAATGCGTGCAGTCCATCGACGACAACACAGGCAGGCTGCTCGACCGGCTGGCCGAGTTGGGGTTGGCCGAGAACACCATCGTGGTCTACACCTCAGATCAGGGCTTCTTCCTCGGCGACCACGGCTGGTACGACAAGCGGTTCATCTACGAGGAGTCGCTGCAGATGCCGTTCCTGATCCGCTGGCCCGTCGAGATCCCGGCGGGCACACGGATGGATGAGATCGTGACGAACGCCGACTTCGCGGCGACCTTCCTGGACATGTGTGGCCTGGACCCGAAGGTTGTCTTGCCGTCGGGCCAGGGTCGCAGCTTCCGGCCGCTGCTGCATGGTGAGATCCCGGCTGACTGGCCGCAGTCGATGTACTACCGGTACTGGGAGCACGACGACCCGACCCATCACGCTTGGGCGCACTACGGTGTCCGGACCAAGACCCACAAGTTGGTCTACTTCTACGCAGACGGGCTGGGCACCGACGGATCCTCCGCCACCTCCTACCCGCCCGAATGGGAGATGTACGACCTCCGGGTCGACCCGCGCGAGATGCACAACATCGCCGACGATCCTGCCCACGCCGCCACCCGGACCGGACTCGAGGCAGAACTCGCCCGGCTCCAGCGGCACTACCGCGACGAACCGTACGTCGCGCCTCACACGTCCGCGTTCGAGGTTGGACCGGCACGCCGATTCGAGCCGCGTCGACCAGGCTGACGGCACCGGTGGGCCGACCCGGACCACGACCGTCCGGCACGGGCTTGGCAGGATGGGTCGTTCAGCGTGCGCCGCGTTCGCGCGGGGCCGATACAGGAGGAGATACCGATGGCAACAGTCAGGACCGCGCAAGCGCACTGGGAAGGCTCCCTGATGGAGGGTCAGGGCGAGGTCGAACTCGTCTCCTCCGGTGTGGGCAGCTTCGAGGTCAACTGGCCCTCCCGGGCCGAACAGGCCAACGGCAAGACGAGCCCGGAAGAGCTGATCGCCGCCGCCCACTCGACCTGCTTCTCGATGGCGCTGTCCCTCGGCCTCGCCGACGCCGGCACCCCGCCGGAGACGGTCGACACCAGGGCCGACGTCACGTTCCAGCCCGGCGAGGGGATCACCGGCATCAAGCTCACCGTGCACGCCAAGGTGCCGGGTCTGAGCGCGGAGCAGTTCGCCGGAGCGGCCGAGGACGCCAAGAAGAACTGCCCGGTGAGCCAGGCACTCACCGGCACCACCATCACCCTGGAGGCCACCCTCGACGAATGATCCTGGCGAGTTCGGGCTCCTTGTCGCACCTCGGACTCTCCGGGGAGACCGGCCCTTGTGGGCCCGACGGTCCCGCCGGGGGCGCTTCGACAGGCTCAGCGCACCGGTGTCGCCTCGACGGACGTCCGAATCGTCGAGGAGTCCGAACCGGTTCGGCCCGTGACCGGACGGCTTCAGCTCTCGGGTGTCGGGTCGGCTCGGTCGGTCTGCTCCGGCACCATCCGCACGGCCAGGTTCTGCACCGCCGGTGTGGGCCGGTCCGGACCGCCCTTGCTGAAGTTGGCCAACCGCAGCACCTCGCCGTTGCGGACGTACCACACCGTGCCGTTGTCACCGCGTAGCTGCGTCACCCGCAAGCCGATCTCTTCGACCGTGCCGTTGGCGAGCTGCATGTCCACGTAGTCGCCGACGCCCAGTTGGTCCTCGACGAGCATGAAGATCCCGGACAGCAGATCCTTGATGATGCTCTGGGTGCCGAATGCGACCGCAGCCGCCACCACCGACGTACCGGCCACGAGAGCCGTGACGTTGAACCCGAGCTCCGACAGCACCATCACCAGGGTGATCAGCAAGATCGCCACGGTGATCAGACTCTTCGCCAAGGAGCCCAGGGCGCGGATCCGCTGGCTCCGGCGTTCGAGGGAGAGTCCGGAGGCCGATTCCAGCGCCTGAGCGGGTCGCCACTTGGCCGGGCGGGCGATCGAACGTCGGACCGTGCGGTCGATCAGTCGGTGACAGATCAGCCGGGCCAGGATCGCGATCAGGATCAAGACGACGATCCGTAGCGGAGACCAGGCCAAGAAGTCGGCGACGTCGGTCGGCAGCCAGTTCGGCATCGGCTAGGTCATCCTGCGCCGGTACGTCGCCCGCCCGTTCCAGTACGTCGCCTCCACCGGGTCGGGTAGCTCGCGGCCGTGCCAAGGGTTGTTTCTCGACAGCGAGGCGGAGGCGTCGCGATCGACCACCGCACGAGCATCCGGATCGATCAGCACGAAGTCGGCCGGCTCGCCGACCGCGAGCGGTCGACCCTGGCCTTCGAGCCGGGCGATTCTCGCCGGCGTGCGGGACATGACTTCGGCCACTCGTGGCCAGCTCATCCGGCCCGGTGTCACCATCGTCTCGATCACGACCCCCAGCGCCGTTTCCAGACCGAGCATGCCCGGTCTGGCGTCCGCGAATGCGTGCTCCTTGTCGTGCCGGGCGTGCGGGGCGTGATCGGTCGCGACGGCATCGATGGTCCCGTCGGCCAGCGCTTCGCGGACGGCCTCGACATGCTCCGCCGGCCGCAGTGGTGGGTTGACCTTGTACGTCGGGTCGTAGCCGGTCACCTCCTCGGTGGTCAGCAGGAGATGGTGCGGTGTCACCTCGGCGGTGACGTCGACGCCGCGTGCTTTGGCCCAGCGGAGCACATCGACGGTCTCTGCGGTCGACACGTGGCAGACATGGACCCGAGATCCGGTCAGCTCGGCCAGCGCCACATCCCGCGCCACGATGGTGGCCTCGGCGGCCGAGGGCCAACCCGACAGCCCCAACCGGCCCGAGATCTCGCCCTCGTGACAGCACGCGTCCGGCCCGGCCAGTGCCGGGTCCTGAGCGTGTTGCGCGACGCATCCGTCGAATGCGCGCACGTACTCCAGCGCGCGCCGCATCAGCCGCGCGTCCCTCACGCAGGAGCCGTCGTCGGAGAACATCCTGACCCGGGCGGCGCCCCGCGCCATCAGTCCCAGCTCGGCGAGTTCCGCGCCGGCCAGACCCTTGCTCACCGCTCCGATCGGCACGACTTGGCAGTGTCCGTGCCGCTGACCGAGCTCGACCAGGTGCTCGGCCGCCTCGCCGGTGTCGGTGACCGGATTGGTGTTGGCCATTGCGAGCACCGCCGTGAAGCCGCCGCGGGCGGCGGCCATGGTGCCGGTCTCGACGGTTTCGGCGTCCTCGCGACCTGGCTCGCGGAGATGGGTGTGCAGGTCGACCAAGCCGGGCAGTGCGATCAACCCGGTCGCGTCGAACCGCTCGTCCTCGCCGTTCGCGGACGAAGGATCGGCGAACCGGCCGTCGACGACGTACAGGTCGCAGGCGTCGCGACCGAGCAGCGAGGCGCCAGTGATCAGCAGCCCACTCATCCGCGGACCCCGTCGCCAACAGCCGCTTCGGCGAACGAGGACCGGTGGGCCGGCTCGCCACCGGTGCGGGTCACCGGGAACTCGACGTCCTCCCCGCCGAGCAGTTCGTACAGCACACTCATCCGGACCGCCACACCCGCGGCAACCTGGTCCAAGATCAGCGAGTCGGCTGCGTCGGCCGCATCCGCGGAGATCTCCAGGCCGCGGTTCATCGGGCCGGGATGACAGATCGCGGTGCCCGGACGCAGCCGCTGCAGCCGGGGCCGGGTCAGGCCGTAGCCGATCGTGTACTCGCGCGGGGTCGGGAAGTAGCCCCCGGACATCCGCTCGCGCTGCACCCGCAGCATCATCACCGCGTCCATCGCCGGCAGGACGGCGTCGAGATCGCTGGACACGGTCACGGGCCAGGTTGCCACCCCCGATGGCAACAGGGTGGGCGGCGCCACGATGGTCACGTCCGCGCCCAGCGTGGACAGCAGCGCGACGTTGCTGCGCGCCACCCGGGAGTGGGTGACGTCGCCGACGATCGCGATCTTGCGGCCGGCGAAGTCGGTGACTTCTGGTTCGTCCGCGCGAAAGTGGCGGCGCAGCGTGAACGAGTCCAGCAGGGCCTGGGTGGGGTGCTCGTGCGTTCCGTCGCCGGCGTTGAGGACATGGACGTCGCGGCCTTGCTCGGCCAGCCAGTTCGCGGCCTGCCACGGCGCCCCCGACGCGGAATGCCGGATGATCAGCGCATCCACACCCATCGCCGCGACGGTCAGCACGGTGTCGCGCAGTGACTCGCCCTTGGACACCGACGAACCCTTGGCGCTGATGTTGATCACATCGGCCGAGAGCCACTTGCCGGCGATCTCGAACGACGACCGGGTGCGCGTCGAATCTTCGAAGAACAGGTTCACCGCCGTCCGTCCACGAAGTGCCGGGAGTTTCTTCACCGGCCGGTGCAGGACCTGCGCCATCTCCTCGGCCAGGTCGAGGATCGCGGTGATCTGGTCGAGGTCGAGGTCGGCGGCGGACAGCAGATGCCGCATCAGACGACGCCTCCGACCGCGTCGGCGGCGCCACGGGAGATGGTCACTTCGCTCACTCCGTCGATCTCGTCCAGCGCCACACTCACACGTTCCTCATCGGAGGTCGGCAGGTTCTTGCCGACGTGATCGGCGCGGATCGGCACTTCGCGATGACCCCGATCGATCAGCACGGCCAGCCGCACGGCACGAGGCCTTCCGAGATCACCGAGAGCATCCAGTGCCGCACGCACCGTCCGGCCCGAATACAACACGTCGTCCACCAGCACCACCACTGCGTCATCGACGCTGCCAGGGATCTGGCTGCGACCGACCTCGCGGGTCGGGTTGCGGCGCAGGTCGTCGCGATACATCGTCACGTCCAACGCGCCGGTCGGGATCGTCACGCCTTCGACCGCGCTCATCGCCGCCGACAGGCGCCGCGCCAGCGGTACGCCGCGGGTCGGGATGCCGAGCAGCATCAGCCCGCCCGCGCCACGGTTGGCCTCGAGGATCTGATGCGCCATCCGAGCGCAGGTCCGGGAGATCTGGTCGGCGTCCATCACCACTCGAGACGAGTCCGGACTGGACGGACCGGACGGGGCGGACGGGCCGGGATCACTGGACCAGCCCGTAGTGGACGGGCCCGTTGCGGACGACGAGCCGGCACCGAACGGCTCGGCTCCCGAGGAGACCATTTCTGTCATCAGTGGTTGATCGACCCTCTCGACTCGCCTGGACCGGTCCGACCGCAGTGCCATTTCGACGTGGGTGTCGATACGGTAGGGGCGTGAACCTCCTGAGCATGCTAGTGCCCTTGGAAACCTTGCCCGGCTGGCCGGCGGCTCCGCCGGTATCGGTGCTCGGCACGCTGGCTCTGCTGGTGGGTATCCCGCTGGGGTTGTTGCTGGTCTTTTTGATCATCGCGGCGGTCAACCCGGCACCGAACTCCTACGACCTCATGCAGCAGCGTGAGGCGCTGTGGGTCGGCAGCGGCGCCCCCGAGGCGATCACCGAGCGGCCCGGCAGCGGTCACCCGGCGGCCATCGCCGCCGAGAAGGAAGGCGGCGCGGGTCGGAAATCGACCGGCAAGGGTGGGGCGAGTGCTCGCTGGTAGGTTCGCGACTCCTGGCGAGCACGCCCGCCTGGAACGAGCGGTGCGCAATGCCGAAATGGCTTCCCCCGATCTCGAGTTCTCGTTGTATCTGGGGCCGACCGAAGGTCCCACCCGCTCGGTGGCGGAAGCGTTGCACGCCTCGCTGGACTCACCCGACACTTCGGTGCTGGTGCTCTGCGACCCGCAGCGGCGGGCTCTGGAGATCGTGACCGGCGCCCTCGCGCGGCGGACCCTGGGCGATGTCGAGTCTGCGCTGGCGGCCGCGTCGATGGAGTCGAACTTCGCCGCCGGGGACATCATCGGCGGTCTGGTGCTGGGCATCCAGCAACTGGGGGAGGCC
>JBBSQJ010000027.1:0-26620 GCA_038257965.1 Propionibacteriales bacterium | reverse complement strand
CGGAGTTCTATCCGGACCTGCTCTGGCTGTCGGTGGCCGTCGTCGCCACCGGTAGCTATCTCGCCGGGGTGATCAGGCTGCGGCGACGCGGCGACGCCTGGTCGATCGCTCGCACGGTCTTCTGGGTCGCGGGTTGGATCGTGCTGGTGTTCATCACCTCCGGTGGCCCAGGCGTGTACGGCCGCCTGCACTTCAGCACCCACATGCTGCAGCACATGACGCTGATGATCATGGTGCCGTTCCTGCTGGTGCTCGGGGCTCCGATCACCCTCGCGTTGAGAGCCCTGCGTTCCCGCAGCGACGGCAGCCTCGGCCCACGCGAAACCCTGCTGCGGATCGTCCACGCACGGGTGATGAGCGTGCTCGGCCATCCGGTCTTCAGCGAGGCGTTCTTCATCATCAGCCTCGTGGCGTTCTACTACAGCTCACTGTTCCCGCTGGCGATGTTCACCCACGGCGGCCACGTATTGATGACGGCGCACTTCCTGCTGGTCGGCTATCTCTTCATCTGGTCGCTGATCGGCACCGATCCTGGCCCCGCCCGTCCGCCGTTTGCGTTCCGACTGGTGCTGTTGCTGGTCGCGATGGGGTTCCACGCGATCTTCGGGATAACTCTGATGTCCTCGGCCGCTCTGCTGGCCCCCGACTGGTGGCATGCGCTGGGTTACACCGACGACGCAGCGCTGCTCGCCGACCAGCAGCTGGGCGGGGGCATCGCCTGGGGAACCGGAGACCTGCCCGCGTTCATCCTGGCCATCGCCCTGCTCGCCGTCTGGTTCGGCAGCGATCAGCGCGAGAGCCGGCGGCTGGATCGACGGGCCGACCGCGACGGCGACGCAGAGCTCCGGGCCTACAACGATCGACTCGCCGCGCTGCATCGCCGAGACAGCAACCCGACCGATGCATCCTGAGTCTGCGGGCGGCCGCGCGATGCCGGCGGTCCGAGGACGTCGGCGCCTGATCCGGATCGCCGCCCTCGGCGGCGGGTCCATGCTGCTCGCCAGCGCGGCCCACCTGATCGGCGGCGGGCGGCTGCCGTCCCCAGCGGTCTTGGCGGTCACCACGTTCCTCGTGGGTCTGACCGCGCTGACCGTGACCGCCCGCCGGACCCGGTTCTGGCTGTTCGCCGTGGTGCTCGGGGTGCAGCAACTGCTCTTGCACGAGGTCTTCGTGGCCACCTCGATGACGTCGCCCGGCTGCCCGCCCCAGCTCTCGGGCGGGCACACGGCGACGATGAGCGGTTGCCTTGCCGATCCGCACGCTGCAGCCGGTATGGCCGGCTCCGGCGTCGGCATGGTCCTGGCGCACCTCGCGGCAACCTTGGCCACCGCGTTCCTGCTGGCCCGCGCCGAAGCCTGGCTGTGGAACCTGGGCGAACGGGTTGTCCGGGTCGCGACGGCCACGCCGACACCGCGCGTCCAGCGCGCCCGCTCCGCAGGCCCGCAGCCGCGGCCGACCGTGCTGACCGGTTGTCGACGTACTGCTGCTGATCCGCGGGGACCACCAGCGCGCTCCTGCTCGGTCTGAACCCACGCCGTCATCGTTTCGTCCGCCGGCGGCTCCTGGTGGGCGGCGAACGCTACCGACCACTACCGGCCGGGCCGGTGTCCCACTCCAGTGGGAACGATGCCGAGTCGACCAGACCGATCACGCACCGCGCCGCTCATCACATTCCCCGAACCAGAAAGTAGCTCCTCGTGATCCCCGCAAACCATCCCGTACGTCGGCGCCTCGCCGGCGCGGCCGCCTCCACCCTGCTGGCCGGCGGAGTGCTGCTGGCCGCAGCCCTCCCCGCCGGCGCACACGTCCATGTCGAGGCCGACCACCCGACGACGGGCGGCTTCAGCGTGCTCACCTTCCGCGTTCCCAACGAGTCCGACACCGCCGGAACGGTCAAGGTCGCGGTCACATTGCCGGCCGACACGCCGTTCCTCTCCGTCAGCACCAAGCCGGTGCCCGGCTGGACCGCCGACGCAGCGCAACGAAAGCTCCCCTCGCCGGTCGACGTCGACGGCACGACGATCACCACGGCGATCCAGGAGGTGACCTGGACCGCCGACAAGGGCGTACAGATCGGCCCAGGCGAATACCAGGAGTTCGCCATCTCGGTCGGTCCGCTACCAGAACCCACCACGATCGTGCTGCCGGCGGTGCAGACGTACTCCGACGGGAAGGTGGTGAGCTGGGACCAGAAGACCCCTGCGTCCGGCGAGGAACCCGAACACCCGGCACCCGAGTTCGCTGTCGCGGCCGCTGCGAACGGGGAGGAGACGCACGCAGCGGACGGCTCGACACCGGCCACCCCGCAGGGTTCTGACGCCGATCGCGCGGACGGCACAAGCGCCGGCGACAGCGCCGCCCAGGGCAGCGGCGATACCGCGGCCCGCGTGCTGGGGGGGCTCGGGCTGGTCCTGGGCGCGGCCGCCCTCGGTGTTGCGGTCGTCGCGCTCCGCCGCAAGGGTGCGGCATGAACCGACTTCACCGATGCGCCCGCCCCACTGCGTGCACGGATGGCAATACCGCTACGCCGCCCAGCACACGTACCGAAAGACCGTCATGATCCTGATTCTGCGCCGGGTGGCCCTGCTCGTCGCCGCCGTCCTGGTCACCTTCGGTGGCTGGGCGGCGACGGCGCGCCCGGCCTCGGCCCACAACGTCCTCCGCTCGACCTCCCCGGCCGACGGAACGATCGTCGACACCGTGCCGAGCCAGATCGTGCTCACGTTCGACGAGCCCGCCATCGCGATGGGGACCAAGTTCTCGGTCACCGGCCCGGACGGACCGGCGGCGGCAGGGCCGGCCCGACTCGTCGACAACACGGTGCACCAGGGCATCGTCGCGGGAGCGGTGGCCGGCGAATACACGGTGCAGTGGCGGGTCACCTCCGCCGACGGTCATCCGATCGACGGCGCATTCAGCTTCACCGCCCGTGCCGCCGGCGGCGGAACGGAGTCCTCGTCGCCTGCCTCGTCCGCGGCGACGGCGACACCGGCAGCGTCCGACGCGGGAACCACGCCGGTCCCACCCGCCGAGAACCGTGGGGTACCCACCTGGATCTGGCTGGTCATCGCCGCCGTGCTCGTGCTCTCGGCACTCACCTCCGCCGCAGCCGCCCGGCGTCGGAACCGCCGCTGATCGTCGCGCCGGCGACCGGTGCCGAGGTCGCCGGCGCAGCGGATCGCGCGTGGAGCTTGGGTGTCTTGCGGGTCTGCTCGCGTCCTCCGCTACGGAGCCCCGCCGACCACCACGCTGCGTTCGTCGGCCGAGGACCAGATCACGCGCGCCCGACCTGCGGCGATCCCCGGCGTGGTTCGAGCCAGGGCGCCAGCAGCAGCGCGAGCCCGGTCGCCACCCCGACATAGGCCAGCGCGTATCCGGTCACTCCCCAGGCACCGAGGAACCCTCGCAGCAAGACCACGATGAGAAGTCCAGCGCCCAGCACCGACCCACCCACCACGGCTCGCCGCCTCCGCCCCGGCTCGCGTACGACCGCCGCGCCGACGCCCCCGACCAGGCCGAGCACCATTCCGGCACCGCCCCCTACCAGACCTCCGAGCAGCACCGTGAACAGCCACGCGGTGAGATCCGGGGCCGTGGTGACCGGTGGTCCGTCGGCGACCAAGGAGGCCAACGTCACCAACAGGATCGCGTTGACACCGAGCAGGAAGCCTGCCATCGCGCCGAGAACGCATCCGCGGACGGCCGGTCCGACGCCACGGGGGGGGCGGCGAGCCACTGCCGGCGCCGACGGTTCCATCTCGTGCATACGTAAAACGATATCGCGCGACCGCATTGCGGCTGATCGCTCGGTGTCCGCGGCTGTCGAGGGCGAGTCGGCGTTCGGAGTCAGGGGGTAGTCCTCGACCTCCAGACATCACGGGCCCTCGCCACAGGGCGCGTTGCCTCCCGATGCGACAGGTCGGACATCGTTGGCGCCGGTGACAGAATCAACCGACGCCGGCACCGCGGACGACCTCGGTCGGGCGAACAGGCGCGGAACCTTTCGAGATTGGCGCGTTTTCCACGATCGAATACGAAGCGCCCGTGGTTCCGGTGGAGGACGAAAGGGGGTCGAGCCAGTGACGAGGCGCGGATGGCTGTTGTTCATCACGCTCGGCGTGTTCTGGGGGATTCCGTATCTCTTCATCCGGATAGCGGTGGTCGAACTCGACCCGGTCGTGATCGCCTGTGGACGGACGGCGTTGGGCGCTCTGCTGCTGCTGCCGTTCGCGATTCGGGCCAAGGCCCTGCGACCGATCCTCGCCCACTGGCGGTGGCTGCTGCTGTACACCTGTGTCGAGATCGTCGTTCCGTGGGTCTTGCTCGGTCACGCGGAGACGCGACTGACGAGCTCGACGACGGGCCTGCTGATCGCCATGGTGCCGATCGTGGCGGCCATCATCTTGACCATGACCGGCCAGGATCACCTCGGTCCGCGCCGGATCGCCGGGCTCGTTCTGGGTCTGGTGGGTGTGGGGCTGCTGGTCGGGCTCGATCTCAGAGCCGACGAGCTCACCGCGGTCGCGCAGGTGCTCGCCGTGGTGGTCGGGTACGCCATCGGCCCGATCATCGTCAGCCGCCGGCTCGCCGACCTGCCGTCGATCGGGGTGATCACCACCTCGCTGCTGCTGGCCGCGGTCGGGTACCTCCCGTTCGCTGTCTGGCTGCGCCCCGAACATGTCACTGCCCGGGCGATCGGTTCGGTGGTCGTGCTCGCCGTGGTCTGCACAGCGGGCGCGTTCATGGTCATGTTCGCCCTGATCGTTGAAGCCGGACCAGCGCGGATGACCTTGATCACCTATGTCAATCCCGCCGTGGCGGTCCTGCTCGGTGCGCTGGTGCTGAGCGAGCCGATCACGCTCGGTCTGGTCGTCGGGTTCCCGCTGATCATCCTCGGCTCGATCCTCGGCACCTGGCGCAGCGCGGCGCCGCCGGAGGATCCGGTCCACCCGGTCGCCGTCGCCGAGAAGTCTTGATCGCCTGAACGGTGGCCGACTCCACCACCCCGGGTCCGAACACCCGCCTCGAAAGTGTGCGCTCGTGGCAGTCTCGCCCGGCGTGTCGCCGCAGCACCTGCACAGTTTCCGGGGAGGGATGGGGCAGGCGGGCCAGCGGTCAGCCGCCGGCGCGGGCAGCCCACCAGGACAGCAGGGCCTGGCGCGCCTCCTCCTCGGTCCCCGGTCCATGCTCGATGCGGTGCTCCAGCAGCATCCGGTACGCCCGACCGACGTCTGGCCCGGGCGGAATCTGCAGGATCGCCATGATCTGCTGCCCGTCCAGGTCGGGCCGGAAGGCGGCCAGCTCCTCCTCCTGGGCCAGCACGTCGATCCGCTGCTCCAGGTCGTCGTACGCGGTCCGCAGCCGGGCGGCCTTCGCCTGATTGCGGGTGGTGCAGTCGGCCCGCGTGAGGATGTGCAGCCGGTCGAGCTGATGGCCGGCGTCGCGGACGTAGCGGCGCACCGCCGAGTCGGTCCACTGGCCGTCGCCGTACCCGTGGAACCGCAGGTGCAACTCGACCAGTTCGGCCACGTCCTTGACCACGTCGCTGGGATAGCGCAGCGCCGCGAGCCGCTTCCTGGCCAGCTTCGCCCCGACCACGTCGTGGTGGTGGAACGTCACCTTGCCGCCGGTCTCGAACCGGCGGGTCGCCGGCTTACCGATGTCGTGCAGCAAGGCGGCCAGCCGCAACACCAGGTCGGGCTCGGCAAGCCGCTCCCGCTCCAGGTCGATCGCCTGCTCGAGCACGGTCAGCGAGTGCTCGAAGACATCCTTGTGCCGGTGGTGCTCGTCACGTTCCAGTCGCAGAGCCGGAAGCTCCGGCAGCACCCGGTCCGCGAGGCCGGTTGCCACCAGCAGAGCCAGACCGGGCCGCGGGCGATCGGCCAGCAGCAGCTTCGACAACTCCTCGCGAACTCGCTCCGCCGAGACGATGTCGATCCGTTCCGCCATCGACGTCATGGCCGCGACGAGCCCGGGTGCCGGGCGGAAACCCAACGTTGCCGCGAAGCGAGCCGCCCGCATCATCCGTAGCGGGTCGTCGCTGAACGAGACCTCCGGCTCGGCGGGCGTCCGCAGCACGCCCTCGGCCAGATCGCGGAGTCCGCCGTGGGGATCGATGAAACGCCGGTCCGGCACGGACACCGCCATCGCATTGACGGCGAAGTCTCGCCGAAGCAGATCGCCTTCGAGGGTGTCGCCGAACTGGACGATCGGCTTGCGACTGTCTGCCTCGTACGCGTCCGCGCGGTAGGTCGTCACCTCGATCACCCAGCTGGAGGTGCCGTCGCTGACCTTGCAGCCGATCGTGCCGAACGCCTTGCCGATGGTCCAGACCGACTGGGAGATCGCGCGCAGCAACCGCTCGACCTCATCGGGTCGAGCCGAGGTCGTGAAATCGAGGTCGTGACCCAGCTGACCCAGCAGTGCGTCACGAACGCTGCCCCCGACGAGGTACAGCTGATGATCCGCCGACGCGAACACGGCGCCGAGACGATCGACCACCGGCGAGATCTCGAGGAGCTCGGCGACCGCGCGGGCCTGCACCTTGCTCAGCCGGGCCTGGGACACGCTGGACAACTCTAGTCGGCTCTCGACGGCTCTGTGCCCACTCCGGTGGGACGTCGCCGGATCGGACACACTGGCTTGCGTGCCGTCTCCAGCCCAGCCCGTCCCGACCAACCGGGGAGCGATCTTCCGCGACGGTTACGGCGTCCCGCACCTGCGCGCCGAGACCGTCGACGACCTGGCGTACGTCCAAGGTTACGAGGTCGGGTACGAACGCGCCTGGCAGCTCGAATACTGTCGCCGACGCGCGGAGGGCTGCACGGCGGCCGTGCTCGGCGAAGCTCACCTGGACTGGGACGTATTCGCCCGCCGGGCCCGCCTGGTCGACACGGCACGACGCGCGTTCGACCGGCTCGACGCCCGGACTCGGTCCTGGTGCGCGGCCTACGTCGAAGGGGTCAACGAGTCTCTGCCCATCGGCGCCGTCGAGTCTGCGGAGTTCGCCGCACTGACGGTCGAGCCGGGCCGCTGGCACGCCTGGACTCCGCTCGCCGTCTTCGCCGGGATCCACGTCCTTTTCGGTACCTGCCAGTACAAGTTGTGGCGCGAGCACGTCGCCGCGACTCTCGGCCACCAGTTCATCAGCGAGTTCGGGATCGAGGGTGGTGCGGCCGGTGGCAGCAACGCCTTCGCCGTGACCGGGGCGGTATCCCCGACCGGACTGCCGATCATCGCCGGAGATCCGCACCGCCCGCTGGAGGTGCCGAACGTCTATCAGCAAGTCCGTCTCGCCTGCACCGAGTTCGATGTCGTCGGACTCGCCTTCCCCGGCGTTCCGGGGATCGCCCACTTCGGTCACGCCGGCTCGGTGGCCTGGGCGACGACCAACGCGATGGCCGACTACCAGGATCTGTACGTCGAACGCCTCCGCCGTCAGCCGGACACCGGTGTCCTCCAGGCACGTGGCCCGCAGGGTTGGGAGGCCGTCATAGCCGACGATCTGGAACTGATCGAAATACGCGACGCGTCGAGCGTCGAGATCCACGCCGTGCAGACCGACCGCGGACCCGTGGTGATCGGAGACGTCGTCGACGGGCCCGACGAGATCCGGGGCTATGCGCTGCGCACCCCGTCGCGCGTCGAGTTCGACGTCGGCTTCAGCGCGCTGCTCCCGCTGCTGCACGCCAGGACCGTCGACGACGTCGAGCGCGCTATGGCGCACTGGGTCGAGCCGGTGAACGCCCTGGTCATCGCGGACTCTCGAGGGCGGTTGCGCGAGCGCGTCGCCGGTCTGGTGCCGCAGCGGAGTCCGGACAACCGACTGCTCCCGGTCGACGCCGCGTCGTCGTCGGCGGCCTGGACCGGTCGCTACCTCCGCCCGGACGGCACCGACTCGACGGTCGTGGTGAACGCCAACGACCGAGCCAGCGGTGCCGGCCTCGGTTTCGACTACGCCTCGCCGGGGCGGGCCCGCCGCATCCGCAGCCTGGTCGACGCGGGCGCCGCGCTGGACCCCGCCGGATTGGCAGCCGTCTCTCTCGACACCGCTCAGCCCGCCGCGGCCATCCTGCGCACGCTGCTCGCGCCGTTCGGGTCGGTCACCTTCCCCGAACACGAGGTTCCGGGGTCGCCGCTGGACCAGGCACCACGGGAAGACCAGGCACACCAGGCAGAGCAGGCACCACGGGAAGACCAGGCACCCCAGGCCGAGCAGGCGCCCCAGGCCGAGCAGGCACCCCGGGCCGAGCAGGCACCACCCAGGGGACTGAGCGTCGCCGCGGCGAGTGTGCGTGAGCAACTCCTGGACTGGAGCGGGCACGCCGACGCCGACAGTCACGGCGCAGCGCTGTTCACCCGCTGGCGCAGCGCGCTGGTCCGCTGGCTTCTCGGCCGTCCACAGATCGCACCGCTGCTCACCGACGACCGGCACCTGCCCGGCATCTTCGGCCCATGGCTGGACCCGGTGATCCGAGTCGGTTCGGCTTGGGAGCGGCTGGTCCTGGTCGGGGACCGACTCGGCATCGACATGGCGGTGGGAGTGATTGCCGCCCTGGAGCAGGTGGCCAGAAACCCACCCGCCGACTCGTGGGGCGCGACCCATCGCCTGGCCCCCATGCACCCGCTGACCGGGCGGCTCGGAGATCCGACTGTGCCGCCGACAGCACTCTCCGGCGATGCCGGTTGTGTCCTGGCCACTCGCAGCTACCCGGGGCTGACCGACGCCTGTAGCTTCGGTCCGGTGGCCCGTTACAGCTGGGATCTCGCGGACCGCGACCGCAGCCGGTGGATCGTTCCGCTCGGAGCGTCGGCGCGCTCGGCCAGTCCGAACCGTATCGATCAACTGCGGCTCTGGTCCCGGGGTGAGACTATTCCGATCATCACCGCATGGGATCGGCTCCGGTTCGACCGTGCGCTACCCCATCGACCATCACCAGTAGAGAGCGGGACGGCCCGAGATGACTGACCGGCCCCCGGCCCGAAGCGTGGAGCCCGCGACCACAGGCCGGACCGCTGCTCCGCAGCCGACCAGCGGCCCCGAGCCGGTCACGGTCTCGCAGCCGTCGACGATCCCGGATCCCCGCCAGACGTCGGGCGGCGGCGGTCGTCAGATCCCCCGGGCCTTGCTGATCCTGCTGGGTCTGGCCGGCGGCGGGGTGGCCATCTTCACCGCCCGTGAGCTGGCCTGCTGATCGCGCCGGTCGCACTCGCTCTGGTGCTGGTCATCCTGCTGCACCCGGTGCATGTCTGGCTGCGCCGACATCGGGTGCCCGAAGTGATCTCGCTGGTGGCCTTCGTCGTGGTCATCTTCGGCGTCTTGGTGGCCATCGGAGCGATCATCGTGCTCTCGTTGGCCCGACTGGCGACGATCCTGCCCAGATACGCGGGCAGTGCATCCGAGCTGCTACGACTCATCGGTGTGCGACTGACCGAGTTCGGCGTAGGTCGAGACCAGATCCAGGTAGCGCTGTCGGCCTTCGATCTGAACCGCTTGCGCGGCCCGATCGCCACCGTGCTCGGCAGACTGACCAGCCTGATCGCCACCAGCGTCTTCTTGTTCAGCCTGCTCATCTTCCTCTCCGTGGAGGCGACCAGCGCCGGACCAGCCTGATCCAGCCGTATTTCATCGGTGACGCCGTCGGTGTCTCGGTGACCATGACCTTGATCTCGCTGGTGTTCTGGGGCTGGGTCCTCGGACCGCTCGGCGCGATCCTCGCGATTCCACCCCAGTCCCCCGACCCCGGATAGTGGGCTCCAGTAGCAACGACACGCCGACCGAAACTGCCAGACGTGCACACTTTCCGAGGGAGGGGGTCGTACGCCGGTGTCCCGGAGGGCCGGGTACGCCGGCTTCCGTCTCCGGGTAGGCACGTTCCGGGACGGTCGGCGCGGGGCCCCGCCGTTAGGATGGTGCGATGAGGCAGGCACACCCGTGAGGGCGCTGCGCGCCCTGGCGGCGGGCCTGCTCGGAGTGGCGTTCGTGCTGGGGTCGGCGCTGATCGGGTCGACGGCGGCCGCCGCCGCCGGTCCCGAGTCGTGGGTGGCCATCACGTTCACCGGCATGTCTCCGACACTGCCGCAGCGTGACGGCGACGTCACCCTCGAAGGCAAGGTGACCAACACCAGCAAGGTCCCCCTGTCCAATCTGCAGGCCATCTTCTGGCGCTCGTTCGACCCGATCCAAGACAGCGAAGGAATGCAGGCCGCCCTCGTGTCGCGGGCCGACGAACCGTTGGGTGCCCGAACCGCCGACGTGTACCAGAACATCCCGACCGAGGACGACCGGACGCTGGCTCCGAAGGAGTCGGCCCAGTTCTCCCTCACCATTCCCGTCTCCGCCCTGCAGTTGCCGTCGATCGACGCGATCTACCTGCTGGGCATCCACGTCCGCGGCCGACTCGAACCCGTCGGACCTGACATCACCTTGGGCCGCGGCCGGGTGTTCGCACCGATCGTCAGTACGCCGCCGCGCAGCGCCGCGCAGCTGAGCACCCTGGTGGTGCTGGAGAGCCGTCCGTCCCTGGTCCGCAAGGGCGTCCTGCACGACGACCATCTCGCGGCGGAAATCGCTCCCAACGGACGCCTGACCGCACTGCTGGATGCCGCGGAGGTCGAGCAAACCAGTTTTGCCGTCGATCCCGAGCTGATCGAAGAACTCCAGACGATGCGATCGGGCTATCGGGTGCTCAACGGCGACGGCAGCACGGAGCCGGGCACGGGGCAGTCGGCCGCCGCTCGCTGGCTGGCCGACTACACCGAGATGGCGGCCGACCAGAACGGTTATCGGCTCCTCTACGGCCACCCCGACGTGGCGGCCCTCGTCCATGCCGACCTGACGCCGGTGATCGCCGGCGCTCAGAGTGCGGCCAAGGCCATCACCACCACGTCGGCGCTGCCGCTGCTCGCCATGCCTGTGGCGGGGCAGGCGGACCAGCAGACCGTCGATGCTCTCGCCGAACTGTCCCCGAAGGCGATCGTCCTCGACAACTCGACAACCGAACAGAGCCGGCCGTTGCTCGAGGGGCCGCGCGGGATCCCGCTGCTCAACACCGCGACGAGGACGTTCGGCGGCGGACCCGGACCCGATCCGCAGAACACCGCTGTCCAGATCCGTCAGCGGGCCCTGTCGGAGACCTGGTTGGAGGCGAGTGCGGCCGGACCCGACGACACCATCGGCCAGCTGCGCGTGGTCCGGAGCAGGGAACAAGCCCGCGGCAACGGTCGCGAGGTGGAAGCGCCGTGGTTGCGCCGAGAGCCGTTGAACCGCCTGCTGACCTCGACGCCTGCGCGCTGGGCCGAGCACTATCACTACCCGCAGTCGGCGGTCGAGGCCGAGTTGAACGACGTCCAGATCGGTGGTATCCGGCGGTTGATCAGCAGCTATCGGACGGTGGCCGACCTGCTGGTCCGGCCGAGCGACGTGGAGATGGAGGCCGACGCGACCGCCGCCCGCTCGGCCAGCTGGTCGTGGCGCAACAAGCTCGAGGACTGGCTGACATTCGTCACCCCGCAGCAACAGGCCATCGACGACCAGCGCAACGCCGTCCAGATCATCGCCACCCCGAAGGTGGTCACCTCCGCGCACAACGTCCAGTTCCCGGTCACCGTCCGCAACACGTTGCCGGCCAGCGCGGACGATCCGTTGCGCAACGCGATCAGGGTGCGGCTGGAGTTCGTCTCCGCGAACGGTCAGCGCCTCACCGTGACGCCCTCGCCGGACATGGCAAAGATGCAGGTCCCAGCCCATGCGGGCGTCACGAGCAACGCGCAGGTACACGCCAGGTCCAACGGCACCGTCCGGGTCACGGTGCACGCCTACACCCTCGACGGCAGGCCGGTTGGCAAACCCGTCCCGATCGACGTGCAGGCGACCCAGGCCGGCACCATCGGCTGGTTCATCGCCATCGCCGCGGGCATCGTCTTGATCGGGGGATCCGCCTTACGCATCCGGCAGGTGACCAAGGAACGAGCGGGGCCACCCGATCAGGTCACGCCCGCAGCGCAGCACCACGATGCTGCGCCAGTGGAGTCACACCGCGCCCACGTCGTGCCACCATCACCGGCCACCGGGCGTGGCGATCCACCCCGCAACCCGGAGAGTCTGGATGTCTGAGCAGACTCCGTCCGGCTCGCACCTCAGCACCTCCGACTCCGGTCCGGGGAGCGAGGGCGGCGAGGCGGGCGCCAACGCGCGCAGCACGGCCCGGCTGGTCTCGGCCAGTGCCTTGATGGCCGGGGGCACGCTGGTCTCCCGGGTGCTCGGGTTCGGCCGTTTGATGCTGCTCACGGTGTTGTTCGGCAACGGCACCCGCCAGGCCGAGATGTTCACGCTGGCCAACACGATCCCCAACAGCATGTACATCCTGCTCGCGGGCGGCGTGCTCAACACGGTGCTCGTTCCACAGATCGTCCGGGCGATCAAGGGCGACTCCGACCACGGCGAGGCCTACACCAATCGGATCATGACCGGTGGACTGATCGTGCTCGGCGCGACCGCGATCCTGCTGACCGCCGCCGTGCCGTGGATCATCGCCCTCTACTCGGCAACCGGCTGGAAGGATCCGGCCCTGGCGTCACAGTACGAGTCGATGATCATGCTCGGCTACTACTGCATGCCGCAGGTCTTCTTCTACGGGGTGTACGTCCTGGCCGGCCAGGTCCTCAACGCGCGCGACCGGTGCGGTCCGATGATGTGGGCGCCGATCGCCAACAACGTGGTGTCCATCGGCGTGTTGCTGATCTTCTTGGTGACGTTCGGCGAGGGCGACACCTATGCCCCGTTCAGCACGGGTGAGGAGATGCTCCTCGGCATCGGCTCGACGGTCGGTATCGCGGTCCAGGCCCTCGTCCTGCTGCCCTTCCTCCGGTCCGTCGGCTACCGGTTCCGACCGCGGTTCGACTTCCGGCACACGGGTCTGGGCAAGACGGTCCGGCTGGCCAAGTGGACCCTCGGCTTCGTCCTGGTCACCCAGATCGCCCTGGTCGTGGTCAATCGGCTGGCCAGCAGCGCGACCGTGGACGGCCGCGGTGCCGGCCTGACCGCGTACTCCAATGCGTACGCCGTGTGGATCCTGCCGCACTCCCTGATCACCGTCTCCCTCGCGACCGCGCTGTTGCCGTCGGCCTCTCGGCTCGCCCACGCCGGCGACCTGCGCGGCGTGGCGGACGAATCGGTGCGGGCCATCCGGTTGGCTCTGACTGCCCTGTTGCCCTGTGCCGTGGCCTTGGTCGCCCTCGGCGTGCCCGCCGCCCGACTCGCGTTCGGGTTCGGCGAGGGCGCGAACGACGCCGACTTCGTGGGTTGGGCGCTGATGGCGCTCGGGGTCGGGCTGGTGCCGTTCACGGTCCAGTACCTGTTCCTGCGTACGTTCTATGCGCTCGAAGCGAACCGCACCACGTTCTTCCTGCAGATCGTCATCTCGGGGGTGAATGTCGTCGCGGCCGTGCTGGTCGTGTTCGCGCTGCATCAGCCGTCGCTGGTAGCCACCGGGCTCGCAGCCTCGTACTCCCTCGCTTACCTGGTCGGCGTCGTCGTCTCCTACTACGCGCTGCGCCGCCGGCTGCCCGATCTGCGGATCGGTTCGGTGATCCGGCTGGGCGTTCGCCTTCTGGTGGCCGCCGCTCCGGCGGGCGCGGTCGCCTTCTGGATCACGTTCGCGTTCGGGCTGTGGTCGAGCGGCCAGCTCGTCCGAGCACTCGCCCTCGCGGTGGCCGGGATCGTCGCGGTCGGTGTCTTCTTGCTGCTGAGCCGGTGGCTGCATATCCGTGAGGTGGGCGACATCGTGACAACGCTGCGCCGTCGTGGCGCCGGACGCGACAGCCGGTCCGGGCTCCGGACAGATCCCGACCCTCCCGGCGATTCCAGCGCGGCGGACGCGTTGGTCGGATCTACCATCGACCCAGGTCCGCCGCCCGCTATCGACGCCGAGGACGTACCCGTCCGAGTCGACATCGACGATGTCAACGGCGCTCCGATCGATCCACTCCCGACGGATCCACGCCCGACTCATTCACAACCGACCGATGCCGAAGCCCCGAACGAGACTGCAGAGACCATAGTGACCAAGGCCGGCGCACTCAGCGCACCCGAGCAGGGCCGTACGTCGCGCGACGTCACGGCGCCCGCCGTCGAGACGGCCGACGGCGCGGCGGGCATCGACGGACCAGCCGCCCGGGCGGCGGGCCTGCCGGCGGGAACCGTGCTCGGCACCCGCTACCGCCTCGAGGAACTGCTGGCCGAGGCTCAGCCCACCGTGACCTGGCGTGCCTTCGACCAGGTGCTGTCCCGGTCGGTGCTGGTCCACCTCCTGCCACCGGGTGCGGAGGACGCGCCGGACCTGCTCGAGCTAGCGCGCCGTGCGTCGTTGGCCACCGACGCACGCTTCCTTCGCGTGCTGGACGTCGTGCACGCCGACGAGTGCGAGATCGGCAACTACATCGTCTGCGAGTTCGCCAACGGCCAGACACTCGAAGCCATCCTCGCCCAAGGGCCCCTGTCCGGTCTCGAGGCCGCCTGGGTGGTCCGTGAGCTCGCCGACGCACTGGCCGGCGTCCACGGCAGTGGTCTGGGGCACGAGCGGATCAACCCCGACACCGTGGTGATCACTCCGACCGGAAACGTTCGGGTCGTCGGGCTGGTCATCGAGAAGTCTTTGCGTCCGAGGGCGAACGTGCCCGCCGAGGGCGACCTGCCGGACGCCCGGACCCCTGAGCTCACCGACGTCCGCGACCTGGGACGGTTGTTGTATGCCTGTCTGGTCGCCCGATGGCCCGGCGGCCCGGCCTTCGGCCTGCCCGAAGCGCCGATGTCGGGACATCGCTGGTTGACCCCGCGCCAGGTGCGCGCCGGAGTTGCCCCGGCCCTCGACCAGATCTGCGACCAGATCCTGAGCGATCAGCCGCGGCATCGAGGCGAGGTCATCGCCACCGCCGTCGGTGTCGTGAACGCCCTCACCAAGGTGCTCGGACCGGCCGACGCGTCGACCGATCTCGAACGCCGGCTGCGCCAGCCGGTGCCGAAGGTCCGAAGCAGCGTGAGTGCCGAGGGCGATCGTGCCGGGGCGCGGATGCGGCCCCCGCAGCACGAGCGGGCAGACGTCGCTCCACCGCCGGCGCCGCGCTCGACACCGGAGGCGGTCAGCACGACCCTGATCCGGCAACCCATCCCGCCGACCGGGGGCGCCGCGCCGCCCCGCAAGCCGCGGCGACCCAACCGAACGGGTCTGCTCGTGGTGATCATCCTGCTCTTCATGGCGCTGGTTGCCGCCGGACTGGTCGCGGTCCTCGGCACGCCCCGGGGCGCCGACTCCTCCGGCGAGCGGCCGAGTACGGCTCCCTCGAGCGCGGTGGCTCCGGCGACGCCGGTCAAGCTGCCGATAGCCGCGGCTCGCGATTTCGATCCGCAGGGGGATCCGCCCGAGGAGAATCCCGAGCAGGTGAAGCTCGCCATCGACGGCGACACGTCGACTCGCTGGCGGACCAACCGCTACCTGGGCAATCCCAAGCTGGGCAACCTCAAGCGCGGAGTCGGTCTCGTAGTGGACCTGGGGAAGGTCAGCCCGGTCGGCGCCGTCGCGCTCACCCTCAGCGGCGGCGGTACCGACGTCGAGGTGCGAGTACCCAAGGACGATCCGGCCTCGGTGACGTCTCCCCCGATGAGCTCCGACTCGCGCTGGAGGGTTATCGGCAGGGCCGACAAGGCCACGAAGACGACCGCCATCGACATCGCGGAGCCGGTTCAGACCCGCTACCTTCTCGTCTATCTCACCTCGCTGCCGCGGGACGGAGGCGGTTACCGCGGCAGCATCTACGAGATAGAGGTCTTCTCGTGACCCACGCCCCGCCGGGCGCTGATGCAGGCACCGGAGGGGCCGACCATACCGACGATCCAGACGGCCGGTCGCGCACCGACGGCCCCACCGACGCGGCGCTGCTCGCCGCCCACGTGGCCGGTGACCCGGACGCTTTCGCCACCCTGGTGGCCAGGCATCGTGACCGCCTGTAGGCTGTGGCGCTGCGGACGATGCGCAATCCCGACGACGCGGCGGACGCCCTGCAGGACGCCTACATCTCAGCCTTTCGCCGGGCGGAGACGTTCCGCGGCGACGCCGCCGTCACGACCTGGCTGCATCGCATCGTGGTGAACGCGTGCCTGGACCGCCTGCGGCGGGCTCGAAGTCGACCCAGCGAGGCCCTGCCGGAGGACGCGGACCGGGCGGAGCGGCTGGGGGCGCCCAGCGGCACGGATCGGATCGAGGAGAAGGAGCAGGCAAGCGTGGTGGCCGCCGCGCTGGCTACTCTGAATCCGCACCAGCGTGCGGCCCTCGTCCTCGTCGACATGGAGGGATACTCGGTGGACGAGGCGGCGCAGTTGCTGGGTTGCGCGGTCGGCACCGTGAAGAGTCGGTGCGCGCGAGGTCGGGCGAGGTTGGTTCCGCTGCTCGCCACCCTCCGCGATCCGGACGCACCACGCGCGGGTCCAACGGGCGCCGGCCCGCCGCCCGCGGGACGGACGCCCCCCAGCCGGGCCGGTCCCCGCAACCGCAACCGAGCAACCGAAGGAGAGCCCTGATGCCCCACCCGCTCGAGGTCTCCTACAACTGGCGCCTGCCGGTCGCGGTAGCCACGGTCGCGGCGTTCGGTTTGGTCCTCGCGCTGGTCCGAGGCCGGGCTCCTGGCTGGCCGGAGGTCGTCTTGCTGGTCGCCGCGATCTGGGTGTCGGTCACCCTCCTCATGCTGCGGCGCGCGCGGTCGTACCTGCTGATCGACGGGTCGACCCTCGTGCTCAGACCGTGGCGTGCCTACGTACGGATCGAGGGTGACCAGGTCCGAGCGGTCAAGCAGGTGCTCACCGCACGCGGCCCCTCCTACAAGCTGACGGTGGACGGTCCGGACGGCAGGTCGAGCTACGTGGCGCCGACCGCCTGGTTGCACGGCGGACACTCGGTGCTGTTCAGCTGGCTGTTGACCTCGGCCCCGGAAGCCGAACTGGACAAGGCATCCCGTCGCACCCTCGACCTCCTCCGCAGCCGAGGGCTGATCACATGATCGGCGTCGTCGACGACGGGAACCGGACGGCGGGTCGCGTACGTCCAATCCGCGGGTCCCGCCCGTGCGGGGCCGGACTGTGCGCGTCCGAGCGTGCCTTCCCCGACACAGCTCAAGGAACTCAGGGTGGCTGACCACATCAGCGTCGAGCAGTTGGCCGACGCGGCCGAAGGGCTTCTCGAGCCGGAGCGCGCGCTGCTGGTCCGCACCCACCTGGAGTCTTGTCCGGTGTGCCTGGAAACTGCCGATCTGCTCACCTCGGTGACCGTCACACTGGCGGCCGAACCCCACCCGGTCATGCCCGCTGACGTGGTCGCCCGGCTCGATGCCGTGATCGCGGCCGAGCAGTCGAGCCGCAGCGCCGGCGCGCGAGTCGTGCGGGACCTCCACCCGAGTTCTCCCGCCGGCGGGGACGTGCTGGCGTGGACGCCGCGGCCCCGCTTGGCACCAGCGCCGCCCCACTCCGGCAAACATCGCAGCCGATCGGCAGGTCTGATCCTGGCTGCGGCCGCTGCGGCCATGCTGGTCGGCTTCGGCGGCTACGTTGTGAGCGCCCGAGCCGGACTCAACGAGCCCCCCTCCGGGGCTGCTGCGGTCAGTAGCGGGAGCCTGCGTACGCAGGCCGGCGCCTTGAAACGGTCCGGGGACGTCGACCCGCACCGATTCTCCCAGGCCTGGTGGTGTGCCCGACGCGTCACCGCCGGTCGGATCACCGGCATCGCCTCGGTCACGGTCGACGGCACGCCGGCCCTGCTCGTCTACCTTCGATCGGACGCGGAGACCCAGGTCGCGGTGGTCGAGGGCTGCCACGACGATGCGCCGAGAGTGACCGCAACCAGATCGCTAACCCGGTGAGTCACCGTCGGCGACGTCGAAGCAGCGCCGGAATAGCAAACCGTCGTGCGTCGTTCGTCCAGGTAGGCTGCCCGGTCAAGGTAGCCAGCGAAGTCAAGGCAGCCCAGCGAATCGACGAAGAGGACCCGCATGACCACAGCTTCTGCCAGTTCGGCCGAGGTCCGCGATGTCATCATCGTGGGCAGCGGACCGGCCGGCTACACCGCCGCCATCTACGCCGCGCGAGCTGATTTGAAGCCGCTCGTCTTCGAGGGCTCGATCACCGCCGGCGGCGCCCTGATGAACACCACCGAAGTGGAGAACTTCCCCGGCTTCCCCGAAGGCATCCAGGGACCCGAGCTGATGGACAGTCTCCGCTCCCAGGCCGAACGGTTCGGGGCCGAGCTGGTCACCGACGACGCGATCTCGATGGATCTGACCGGGCCGGTCAAGTCGGTGACCGACTCCGAGGGGAACACCTTCTCGGCGCGGGCCGTCATCCTCGCCATGGGATCGAGCTATCGCAAGCTCGGCCTGGACGAGGAGGACCGGCTGTCCGGCCACGGCGTGTCGTGGTGTGCGACCTGTGACGGATTCTTCTTCCGCGACAAGGACATCGCCGTCGTCGGCGGTGGCGACTCCGCCGTCGAGGAGGCTACGTTCCTGACCCGGTTCGCCAGGTCGGTGACGATGATCCACCGTCGAGACGAGTTGCGGGCCAGCAAGATCATGCAGAACCGTGCCCGCAACGACGCCAAGATCGAGTTCGCCTGGCACTCCGCCGTCGATGCGATCCACGGCGACAACAAGTTGTCCGGACTCACCCTGCGCGACACCAACACCGGCAAGACCCGGGACCTGGAGGTCAAGGGCCTTTTCATCGCGATCGGTCACGAACCGCGCTCCGAACTGGTCGCGGGACAGGTCGAGCTGGACGCGGCCGGCTACGTGTTGACCGACGGCAAGAGCACCCGGACCAACGTGCCGGGTGTCTTCGCCTGTGGCGATCTGGTCGACCACACCTACCGTCAGGCCATCACGGCTGCCGGCACCGGCTGTTCGGCCGCCCTGGATGCCGAACGCTTCCTGGCCGATCTCGACGACGGCATGGCGCGGCAGACCGGCGAGCACGAGGCAGCTCTCGCGACCGCCGGGCACTGAGGCCGCCGCCGGAAGTGTCGGCGCCCGCCCCCATCATCTGTCACAGACGCACACACAGCTCCCTGCGAGCGGATCAGGAGAACCGAATGGCTACGGTCACTGACGTCACCGACGACACCTTCGGCGACGTCGTCCTCAAGTCCGACAGGCCGGTGATGGTCGATTTCTGGGCCGATTGGTGCGGTCCGTGCAAGCAGGTGGCTCCGATCATCGAAGAGCTTGCCCGGACTCATGGCGACAAGGTCACCTTCGTGAAGATGGACACCAACACCAACCCGGTCACGCCGGCGAACAACCACGTGCTGGGACTGCCGACCATCCAGCTGTACGTCGGTGGCGAGCTGGTCAAGGCATTCAAGGGTGCCAAGTCCAAGTCGGTCCTGCTGAACGCGATCGAGGAATACCTCTGAACGCCCTGAGCCCGTCAATGACGCGCTGAGCTGTCGAACGCGCCCTGAGCCTGTCGAACGTGCGGGCGATGGGTGTTCCGCGGCTCCGGGTGGACTTCTTGGCCTGGTTCGAGACGGGCTGGGACCAAAACATCGGCGTGGTGATGCGGGAACACGGCCGCGAATCGTACGAGATGTTGCTGGCCTGGATCGACGAAGCCGCCGGCAAGGACATGGTCCTCTCCCTGGTCATGCCCAGCATGTCCAACCACGGCGAGCTGGAACGGTCCCGCGGCGACTCGTTCCGGATCAACGACGACGCCGACAAGGGTGGCTGGGGCCGACTCAGCGGCGGACGGCAGGACTGGCGACCCTACTGGACCCAGTGGAGCAACCCGTTCACCGGTCTTACCGGCTGGGCCGATGTCAACGGGCCGGGCCTGATCGGTCTCGACGCGGACTTCCTGATCGCCTCCTCCTACGCCAGCGACGACGAACGACGCACCACCGTCGGCCTGTTCACCATCGCCGGCTCCCCCATCTGCATCTCCGACACCGTCGACACCATCGGCGACAACGCCTGGGTCTTCCAAAACCCAGAAGTCATCGCCCTGAACAAGGATGGCCTCGCCGGCAAACCCCTGTTCAACAACAACCACGGCTACAACTGGGACACCAGCTCCCGCGACACCGAACGCTGGATCGGTCAACTCACCGACGGATCCTGGATCGTGGGCCTGTTCAACCGCGGAGACGAACCCAACACCCGGGCCATCGACTTCGCCAAGGACCTCGGCATTACCGACCAGGTCAAGGTGCGCGACCTGTGGGCCCGCAAGGACCTGGGCACCATGACCTCCCACTCAGCCGATCTCCCCACCCATGGATCCGCCCTGCTCAAGATCACCCCCACCGAGGGACCCGTCCGCTACGACGCCACCGTGGCCGGCTGGTCGTTGGGAGCCGTCTTCGACAACGAGAAAGCCGGCTACACCGGACGCGGCTACGCCACGAACCTCGACAAGTCCGGCGCCACCGTTTCCTTTGCCGTCACCGGCGGTGGGGCCGGCGGAACACGCACCGTCCAGCTCCGCTACGCCACCGCCACCGGCCGCGGCGCGGCAGTCCGGGTCACCGTCACGTCCGGCTCCAAGGTGGCCCGAACGGCTCGCTATCAACTGCACCTCCCCGGCACCAACGGAGCCTGGAAGACCGCTTCGGTCCGGGTCGACCTGCTCAAGGGACGCAACCTGCTGAACGTCGTCGGTGCCGGCGCCGCTGCTCCCGTCCATCTCGACCACATCACCATCGAAGGAGGACCGTCGCCCAAGGTCGCCACCCGCTGACGACCAGCCTATACGGCGAGCGCCCTGCAACCCTCGACAGCGGTACAGGGCATCGACGTCACTCGGCACGCTCGACTCTGGTTTCGGGGGCCGGATTGTCCGGTGAGATCGGCGTACAAGCCGCGCAGGTGGAGGAACTGCACCACCAGGCCCATCATCGCGTTGGCTCTGGTTCGTTACGGGGAACCGGGATCGGCAACGGTGGCACCAAGGAACTGATCGCGCTCGTGTACGGATTCTGGGAGAGTTCCGGGGGCGTGAGCGGATCTGCCGGGCGGCTGGTAGCCACGGCGTCCTGGGACCGAGTCGGTAGGTTTGGTCGGTGTTCGCTGTGATCCTCACGTACAAGGTCGACCTCGCAGTGATCGATGCCGCACTCGCGGACCATTCGACCTGGCTCGATGAGCAGTATGCCGACGGGATATTCGTTCTCTCCGGGCGGCAGGTACCGCGCACCGGTGGATTGATCCTCGCGGTAGGCACGACCCGCGAGGAACTCGATCGTCGGTTGGCCTGTGACCTATTCCGCCAGCGTGGATACGCCGACTACACGATCATTGAATGTTCGCCCACCCGGGTTGCGAGCGGTTTGGAGCGGCTCCGCAGCTGACCAGGCGCACTCCGTGCAATGCCGTGCGGCAGCGGATCATCGATGCACGGCGGACGTCGTCAGCGGCCACCACCGACTCGGCGGGACTGGCTTCGCAGGCTGATCGATCCGGCGGCTCAGAAATGGTCTGGAGTCAGGGGTGGTCGCGTCCAGCCGAAGGCTGACGACGCCGCCGCTACCGCCCCCTTGCGACGCTCCTCGATCAACCCGGCGCGGTGCAGGTCGTTGAGCGACACTCCACCCAGATATACCGAACCGAGCTCTCGGACATCCATCACAAGGTCAGGCCTGCGTCGTGCCCTGCTGACGCTCGCCCCGCTTGCCGAGGTCTGAAGCCGGATCGCACCGTCGTTCGCCGGTAGCAATTCATCGATCACCCCGATCACCAGGTCGGTCTCGGCGACGTAGGAGCGCGCGGCCAGCGCTCGCCGGACGTCGACCAACCGAGCGAACGTCCCGTCCACGATCTGGGTGGAGATCGAACGCTGATCCGCCACCAGATAGCGCAGTGGTTCACCGACCGAGGCCAGACCGTGGTGGTACGTACGCACCAGGTCCAGGTCGAGCACGAATCGCCACAGCGCCGCCTGGCCGCCCGGATCGACGGCGTCCAGTTCGAGGATCTCCACCTCTCCCGTCGGGCCGGTCACGTCCATGCCCTCCTTCACCCGGAAGACCACGTAGCCGTCGGGGCTCCCGTTTCGGGCATAGTGCACCGCGAATCGACGAGCGGCCCAGCCGTGGCGCCACTTCTCCGGATCGTGCAGCGTGACCCGCCACCACGCCGCGGACCGGTCGAGCGCACCCGGTCGGTCCGGCAGCAGTTCGGCATGGAGTCCCTGGATGATCGGCTCCGCCACGACCCGCTCGACCTCCCCGACCGAACCCCCGGCGACCTGGACCCTCGGCAGGAAGGCGGTCGATCTGGTCTGACCGGTGAGCTTCGCTCGGGGTGCGGCGTGCCCGTACCCGAACCGCCCGTAGATCAAGGTCTCCGATGCCCACAGCAACGCCACCGGTTCGGTCGCGCGTTCTGCGATCTGCTCGAGTTGGTGCTTCATCATCGCAGTAAGCAGACCGCGGCGCCGATACGACGGGTGCACCGTGACGACCGTGACGGCGGCCACCGGAACCGTGCGGCCCGGGACGGTGAGCTGCCGGCTGAACGCCCCACAGGTCGCGATCCACTGACCGTCCACCGTGAAGCCGAAGCAGCGCTCCGGCTCGGTGACCTGGCGGTGCGGGCCCCACACGGACTCGTCGAAGTCCCCGTGGAAGCCGCGAGATACGGCGGCCAGGAACTCTGAAACATGCTCGGAGTCGGTGTAGGTCAGGGTCGGCTCCGCCAGATGGGGCGCGGTCGGTGTCGGCATAGCCATAGTCAACTACCGGGAAGCGAGTCGTCTACGGTGACGCGCTCGGTGTCTCGACGGGGATCAGCGCGTGGCGGACTGATCCAGCGGCTCGCCGTCCAATCGCACGTCGACCGGGGAGGCCAGCTCGACGGTTCTGCTGACCGTGCACAGCCGATCGTGGGACCGCTGAATCGCGGTGGTCAGCACCTTCCGGGCGGAATCACCACTCTCACCCAGGGGAAACGACACCGAGAAGTCGACGCTCAGATCGACCAGGTGGTTCCCGTCGCCGTCTCGCACCTTGCGACCGGTCGACGTCACCTCGAAACGGTCCGGCTCGGCTCGCTTGCCGGTGATCGAATCCACGTCCATGGCCGTGCAGCCGGCGATCGCGACGAGGAGGAGTTCGACCGGGCTGAACAGCTCCGCGTTGCCGGGTCCGAGGTCGATGGTCGCACCACGCTCGTTCGTCGCGCGGAACGTCAACGGCCCGGTCCGGGACAGGTCCACACGCCGGCCGGCGGCGTCGGAACCGCCGGCCGGGCGGTCGGCGGCGGGCTGGGCAGCGTCTGGGTTGGCAGCGTCTGGGCTCATGGCGTCAGTTTGCCCTGCGCCCTTCGACAAGCTCAGGGCACGTCAGCCCAACCCGACCCTTCGACAAGCTCAGGGCACATCAGCCCAACCCGACCCCCTCGACAAGCTCAGGCAGCAGGGCCGTTCAGCGAGGGTCACGATGGGCGTACGAGGCCGGTTCCGGCGGGGCCGGTTGGCTGACCAGTTCGGTCAGCCGGTTCCACGCCGCGCCCAGGTCGGGCATCCACCGCTGCGTGGCCTGGAGATCCATCCGAAGCCGCGGCGTGACGGGGTGAGCGCGGACGACGACAAACCCGACAGACTCCAGGAAGGAGGTCGCCATCATGCACGACGGTCCCTCGCGGTTCGTGCCGATCGCCTCCAGCGCGCGGATGTCACGGCGAGCGAGCAGTGATGCCGCCGAGGCCACCAACTGACGCCCGATGCCACGTCCTCGGAAGCCGTCGACGACTTGCACCGACATCAAGACCGCCGCATCGGGGCTCATCGGGCTGGCGGACAGACCTCCCAATCGCCCAACGACGTTAGAAGGAGCCATGGTCAAGAAGCCGATCGACTGGCCGTCGTTCGACGCCAGCACTCCGCAGTATCCCCATTGTGCGGTCACCGCCTCGGCCCAGTCCACCTTGACCGACGAATCGTCGCGATGATCGGTCGGGTCGAGGAGGTCACCAAGACTGGTCTGCCAGAACGCACAGCGCGCGCACGGCTCCGGCAGGTTCGAGATGTCAGCCACCCGCAGCGGCCGAAACCGACGGGAGGACATCAGATCGTCTCGATCCGCGGAGTCTGCGCACGCGGTCTACCCAGGCCGACGGCAAAACCCACCAACACACCGACAACTACCCCCAGGCCGAGCCAGACCGACCACCGCATGACCCGGCGCCGCGATCCCGTCTCACCCATGGCTGCAGTCTAGAAGCCTGTCGGCCGTGGCCCAATTAGGCTTCTCCTCGTGAGTGCTTCGGAGTCCATGCCGGACGGCGGGATCCAGCCCGCTCGTCTGCCCGAGCCGGGCCGTCTTCGCCGGACGGACACCCGGCTGGACAACTACGTGGACCGCTACGCCGCGCGTACCCACGGGATGACGGCGTCGGCCATTCGGGCTCTCTTCGCCGTCGCCAACCGACCCGAGGTGGTCTCCCTGGCCGGCGGCATGCCCAACATCACCGATCTGCCGCTGGACGTAGTCGGCTCGGTGCTCGAGGAACTCGTCGTCGAGCACGGCCGTCAAGCCATGCAGTACGGCCCGGGTCAGGGGGAGCCGGCCATCCGCGAGCAGATCTGTGAAGTGATGCGGCTGGAGGGGATATCAGCGCATCCCGACGACGTGACCGTGACGGTCGGCTCCCAGCAAGCCCTGGATCTGGTGACCCGGATCTTCTGCGACCCGGGGGACGTCGTGCTGTGTGAGGCTCCCAGCTACGTCGGGGCACTGGGTGTATTTCGCGCCTACCAGACCCAGGTCGTGCACGTCGCCATGGACGAGCAGGGTCTGGATCCGGTTGCCCTGCGCGAGGCGATCGACGCGACCCGCCGTGCCGGGCGCACCGCAAAATTCCTCTATACGATCCCGAACTTCCACAATCCGGCCGGTGTCACACAATCGCTGGAGCGCCGGATGGAGATCTTGCGAGTCGCCGAAGAGGCCGATCTACTGATCGTCGAGGACAACCCGTACGGTCTGCTCGGCTTCGACGGGGATCCGGTCCCGGCGCTGAGATCACTGGACGCCGACCGGGTGGTCTATCTGGGGTCGTTCTCGAAGACCTTCGCTCCCGGGTTCCGGGTCGGCTGGGCCCTGGCCCCGCACGCCGTCCGCGAGAAGCTCGTGCTGGCCCAGGAGTCGGCGACACTGTGCCCGCCGGTCTTCTCCCAGTTCGCGGTCTCGGCCTACCTGATCCACCACGACTGGCGCGGCCAGATCAAGATCTTCCGTGAGATGTATCGGGAGCGCCGCGACGCGATGATCCGTGGCCTGACCGAGCACATGCCCGCCGGGTCCACCTGGAACGAGCCGCAGGGCGGGTTCTTCGTGTGGGTCCGACTGCCAACCGGTCTCGACGCGCAGGCCATGCTGCCGCGTGCCGTCACCGCCCGAGTGGCGTACGTTCCCGGCACCGCGTTCTACAGCGACGGCCTGGGCACGCGGTTCATGCGCCTGTCGTACTGCTTTCCCACGCCGGCACGCATCCTGGAGGGGACCCGACGCCTCGGGGAGGTGCTCGCACATGAAGCCTCGGTCAACGAGACCTTCGGACTGGGCGCACTCGGCGACGATCGCGACCGGTTCGTCAATCCCTATGAGGCGCCCGGCGCCGACCTGAGCTGATCCCGGCGCTGACCGCACAGCGAAACCTCACCGAAAGGCAGCAGTGACCGAAACCGACTCCCCCGACCCGACCGTTCTCGTGCTGGCCGGCGGTCTGTCGCACGAGCGCGACGTCTCCCTGCGCTCGGGCCGGCGGGTCAGTCTCGCGCTGCGCTCCAGGGGGATGGAGGTGGTCGAGGCCGACGTGGACTCCTCCCTCGTCGCCCGGCTGGCCGAAGCCAACGACACGGTCGTGGTCCCCCTGCTGCACGGCGAAGCCGGGGAGGACGGTTCGCTGCGGGAGGTGCTCGCCCTGCTCGGTGTGCCGTTCGTCGGATCGGCGGGACCGTCGTCCCGGGTCGCCTTCGACAAGTCCATCGCGACCACCGTCGCCGCCGAGGCGGGCATCGCCACCCCGGGTCAGGTCGCGCTGCCGCACGAGATCTTCCGCGAGCTGGGGGCGCAGGCGCTGGTTCGCGCCCTCGGCGACCAACTGGGTTTCCCGATGATGGTGAAGCCGTCCCGGGGCGGGTCCGCACTCGGCGCCAGCAAGGTCAGCCGAGCCGCCGAGCTTCCGGCCGCGATGGTCGGGGCGTTCGCGTACGGTCAGGTCGCTGTGGTGGAGCAGTTCGTCACCGGAACCGAGGTTGCGGTGGCAGTGGTGGACCGCGGGGCCGGGCCGAAGGCACTGCCGGCCGTCGAGATCCGACCGGATTCGGGGGTCTACGACTACTCGGCGCGCTACACCGCCGGGGAAACCCGCTTCCTCTGCCCGGCCGAATTGTCCGCGCAGGTCGCCGAACGCTGTGCCGAGACCGCACTGCGGGTGCACGACGTGTTAGGACTGGCCGACATCTCCCGCACCGATCTCATCATCGACGCTGATGGCGTGCCGACGTTCCTCGAGGTCAATGTCGCCCCCGGTATGACGGAGACGTCGTCGCTGCCGCTGGCCATCGAGGCGGCCGGCT
>JBBSQJ010000026.1:0-26705 GCA_038257965.1 Propionibacteriales bacterium | reverse complement strand
CAAGAACGCCAACCCCGAGATGCAGATCGCAGTCGGCGGGTGCCTGGCCCAGAAGGATCGCGAGACGATCGTGCGCCGCGCGCCGTGGGTCGATGTGGTGTTCGGCACCCACAACATCGGCGCGCTGCCGGTGCTGCTGGAGCGCGCCCGGATCGAGCAGGCGGCCCAGGTCGAGATCGCGGAATCGCTCGAGCGGTTTCCGTCCACCCTGCCCACCCGACGCGACTCGGCCTACTCGGCCTGGGTCTCGATCAGCGTCGGCTGCAACAACACCTGCACGTTCTGCATCGTGCCGGCGCTGCGTGGCAAGGAGACCGACCGTCGTCCCGGCGACATCCTGGCCGAGATCGAGATGCTCGTGGCCGACGGTGTCCAGGAGGTGACGCTACTCGGGCAGAATGTGAACGCGTACGGTGTCGAGTTCGGCGACCGGTCCGCGTTCGCCAGGCTGCTGCGCTCCTGCGGGGAGATCGAGGGGCTGCGCCGGGTCCGGTTCACCTCACCGCACCCCAAGGACTTCACTGACGAGGTGATCGCGGCGATGGCCGAGACGCCTAACGTGATGCCGTCGCTGCACATGCCGCTGCAGTCGGGCTCGGATCGGGTCCTCAAGGCGATGCGTCGCTCCTACCGCAGCGAGCGCTACCTCGGCATCATCGATCGGGTGCGGGCCGCGATGCCGGAGGCGGCGATCACCACCGACATCATCGTGGGATTCCCGGGCGAGACCGAGGAGGACTTCCAGGGCACGCTCGACGTCGTCGCCGCGTCCCGGTTCTCCGGTGCGTTCACCTTCCAGTACTCCATCCGACCCGGTACGCCCGCGGCCACCATGCCGGACCAGATCCCGAAGCCGGTGGTCCAGGAGCGTTACGAGCGCCTCGTCACCCTCGTCGAGGAGACCAGTTGGGCCGAGAACAAGCGGCAGGTCGGCCAGAGTGTCGAGGTCATGTTCGCCGACGGTGAGGGCCGCAAGGACGCCGCAACCGCTCGGATGTCGGGCCGGGCCGGGGACAACCGTCTGGTCCACGTCCGCGTGCCGGACGAGGAAGAGCGACGGCCCAGGCCGGGAGACCTGGCCGACGTCGAGATCACGTATGCGGCGCCGCATCACCTGACCGCAGACGCCGGTCTGCGCAACCTGCGCCGGACTCGGGGCGGTGACGCCTGGGCGGCCAGGCGCGACGGTGCCGAGCATGCGTCGCGTCCGAGCGTCAGCCTCGGTATGCCGAGCGTAGGGGTGCCGGCGGCACTGGAGGTCGTCGCATCCTGCGCCGACACCGGCTGAAGCAAGCCCTTCGCCGGGCGCAGGGCAGGTCGGTACGGCAGTCGTGCGTGGTGGTGGTTGTGTGCGCTGAGCCTGTTGAAGCGTCGGTACCGTTTGGGTCGGCTGGTCGCCGGGCGCAGGGCAGGTCGGTACGGAAGTTGTGCGTGGTGGCGGTTGTGTGCGCTGAGCCTGTCGAAGCGTCGGTACCGTTTGGGGTCGGCTGGTCGCCGGGCGCAGGGCAGGTCGGTACGGCAGTTCTGCCTGGTGGCGGTTGTGTGCGCTGAGCCTGTCGAAGCGCGCGAACGGCTTGGGGTCGGCTGGTCGCCTGGGTCAGGGCTATCTTTCGCTCAGCGGCGCGTGCGGCTCAGGCGGCAGCCGGAAGCCTGGCGATCTTGGCCTTCTTGAGTGCCTTTCGATTGCGCGCGTCGGCGAAGATCTTCCGAGCGTCGGTGGGGGCGAGTTTCCCCTCGGCCAGCATCCTGATCGGACACCGCTTGCAGCGGGGCTTGTCCTGGCAGCACTTCTTCTTGGGCTTCGCCGACACGGCCGGAACCTTAGCAGTAGTTAGGGCAGGCATACCTTTGCCCAGCCACGTCGCGAGATTCATGCTGCCGGGTCAAGCTCGTGGATCGCTTCGACACCTCGCCATTCATCGGCGAGGATGTGGCACTGGACGTCGTAACTCGATCAGGAGACACCTTCATGCCCGCGGAACGGTTTGTCGAACAACTGAACGTCCAGATCGGCCACGAGTTTGCGGCACATCAGCAATATGTCGCGTGCGCAGTGCACTACGACGCGCTGACCATGCCGCAAATGGCGGGCTTCTTCTATGCCCAAGCGCTGGAGGAGCGCGGTCACGCGATGATGATGGTGCAATACCTGGTCGACCAGGATGCCGAGGTTCGGATCCCCGGAGTCGCGGCGCCGCAGACCCAGTTCGCCGACATCGTCGAGCCGGTCGAGTTGGCCCTGGAGCAGGAGAAGCGGGTCACCGAGCAGATCAACCAGCTCACCAGGATCTCTCGGGAGGAGTTCGACTTCGCCTCCGACCAGTTCATGCAGTGGTTCATCAAGGAACAGGTCGAAGAGGTTGCCACCATGAGCGATCTGCTGACGGTGGTCAGGCGCGCCAAGCACGATGTCGAGGCGATCGAGGACTACATCCAGCGCGAGACCACCGCGGTGGCGACGGATCCGACGGCACCTGCCGTCGCCGGCGCCTGAGGTTTGCTGGAGCATCCGAGCCGCTAGTGGGGTGCGGCGGGAGTCGTGCAGGCTGCGGCGTCTTCCAGCACGTGCGCAGATGCGGATGCCCAAGCCGAGCCGGGACGTCCGCCGGAGCCGGGATGCGGGTGAGCCTGTGCGATCTGCGGTGGTTTCGGCCAGACCACCAGGGGGGAGTTGTGCTGGACGACGACTGCGATCACGTCAAGGAATGCAGTCGAGTCGTCGGCAGGACCGCAGCGGCTCCCACCGCCGGGTCGGCCGGCCCGTCGGATGCGGTGTTGGCGCCGATCTGGCGCGAACTGTACGTTGCGCCGGGCTGGCCGACGAGCATGACCGGGCAGGCGGCCCGCCGCATCAGGGTCGCGGCGGTGACACCTACGCGGATACTCCAACGGTCGTCCGATAGTGGGCATCCGATCACCATCAACTCAGCCCGTTCCGCATGGCGGATCAGTGCCTGCAGATGGTCGGTGTCGGGGTCGGATTGGTCGAGATCGATGCGCAGACCGCGATGAGTCTTGTGGATCGAATCGACAGCATCAGCCAGCGATGCTGGTCGATCCGGAGCTGCCTTCCGCGTCTTCACCGAGGGGGCCGGCAGTTGCGTGTCGATGGTCACGACAATCAGCGAAGCACTGCGCAACTGCGCCTCTGATGCGGCGACCTGCATTGCACGCCAGCCCGACGGGTCATCGGTCCACCCGACGACAACGTCACGCTCAGGACGCTCCGTTCCGTCCCAGCGGCCGGAGATGGTGACGACCGGACAGCCGGCGTGCATCACCACCCGATCCTCGATCGGACCGATGGCGCCGCCGGAACCCCGTGGTCGAGCCTCGTCGACTCCGGTCACCAGCAGGAGCGCGGCGCTGCTGAGCTGGATCAATTCGTCGCTGATCGCTCCGCCGAGCAGCAGCGAGGTCACCGGAACCGTCGGTTGCCTCAGGGAAGCGGCGTTGGCGCTGGCGGCGAGCAACAGATGGCTGCTGGTGGCGTCCTGCAGCCTGGTCGAATCGGAGGGCGCTGGGTCGATGTGGGTGATGATCAGGTCGCAGCGCCGTCTGCTCGCTTGCTTGGCAGCCCAGATCACCGCGGCGCGGGAGCTCGCCGATTCGTTCACCCCGACCACTATTCGGCGCTTGGCGTGTTCGGTGGTGACCATGCCACCATTCTCGTCGTCGTGGTGCTCGATGGGCAGTGTCGCCAGTCTGCGACAGCGGGGACCTTAGTCGGTTGTCTTGGGGCCGCCGGAGGTCTGGCGCATCTCGGCACCGAAGACGGCGGCCTGGGTCCGCCGCTTCATGTCGAGCTTGGACAACAAGATCGTGATGTAGTTCTTCACCGTCTTCTCGGCCAGAAAGAGGCGTTCGCCGATCTGCCTGTTGGTCAGCCCTTCCGCGACGAGGTCGAGTATTTCGCGGTCCCGGACGGTCAACGAACTGATCCGCGGATCGGCACGGTCGGGATGGCGCAGCCTGCTCAGCAGGGCGCCCGTGACGGCGGGATCCAGGATAGATCCTCCGCGGGCGATCGTACGGATGGCCTCGATGAGCGAGCGGCCGCCGATCTGTTTCAACAGGTAGCCGGCGGCCCCGGCCATCACCGCCGCGAACAAGGCCTCGTCGTCGTCGTAGGAGGTGAGAATGATGCAGCGGGTGTCGGGGAACGCTGACCGGATCTCTCGACAGACGTCGACGCCGCTGCCGTCGGGGAGCCTGGTGTCCAAGACGGCCACATCGGGCCGCACGGCCGGGATGCGATGCAGGGCCTCGATGGCCGTCGCCGCCTCGCCGACGACAACGATGTCGGTCGTCGTGCCGAGCAGATCGATCAATCCCCGCCGCACAATTTCGTGATCGTCCAGCAGGAAAACGGTGATCGGTTGCTTCACCGGGGCATGGGAATTGTCCATCGAAGTGTCGTCCCTCCCCCGCGACTGGCCTCGATCTCGAGGCTTCCGTCGAGCTGTTCGGCCCTACGTGCCAGGTTCGCCAGGCCGCTGCGCCGGCTGGAGCGCAGGCCGGTCCCGTTGTCGAGCACGGTGAGCGTCAAGATTCCGTCGGCGACGCCGAACTCGACGGCAACATCGGTGGCGCCGGCATGCTTGACCACATTGGTCAATGCCTCACCGACGACTGCTCGGATGTCTTGGAGCACCGCTTCCGGCACCAACGTGTCGACAGGACCATCGAATCGTACGGCCGGTTCGAAGCCAAGGGACGGGGTGACCTGGCGGACCACCGCCAATAAGGCGGCCCGCGCTCCGGAGCCGATGGCGTCGACACTGTCGAGCTGGAAGATCGAGGTGCGGATCTGACGAATCGTGTCGTCGATGTCTCCCACGATTCGACCGAGCCGCAGACCGATGTCGGATTCACCCAGCATCGTCGCCGCGCTCTGAACGCTCAACCCGGCCGCGAACAGCCGTTGGATCACATGATCATGGAGATCGCGGGCGATCCGGGCTCGATCCTCCAAGACGGCGAGGCGCTGCTGGCCGGCCCGGGCGGCGACCAGCTCCCTGGCGACAGCGGCATGATTGGCGAATAGTTCCGCCATGTCCAGATCGGCGGTGGTGAAGTTCTGCCGGCCTTTCCGGCGAGCCGCCATGATCGCGCCTTGCGGGCCGCTTGCGCCGGAGAGCGGCACCGCCATCACTGGCCCGACGTCGACGGCCCGGGTGAGATGAACCCGGTAGTTCTGGTCGGGATCGAGCGACCCGACCCGCACTCCACGCCCGGTGTCCATCGCCAACGCCACCAGTGTGTCGTCTACGGGATAGTGAAGACCGCGAAGTTCCGCCTGGCCCTCACCTGTGGCGACCGCGACCCGCAGCATCCCGGCATCATCAGCGGGCACGACCAAGCTGACGACGTCTGCATCGGCCAGTCTCTTGACCGCGTCGACAATCAACTGGAGGGGATGGCGTTCGCCGTCCGGCGAGAGGAGAACACTGCCGATCTCGGCCGACGCGAGCAGCCACTGTTGTCGCGTTCGAGATTCTTCGTACAGCCGGGCATTCTCGATCGCGACACCAGCCGTGCCCGCCAACGCGAGCATGAGTTCCTCGTCCTCATCCGTGAACTCTCCGCCCCGCCGTTCGGTCAGGTAGAGGTTGGCGAAGACTTCGTTCCTGGACCTGATGGGAACGCCGAGGAAGCTGTCCATGGGGGGATGACCCGGAGGCAAGCCGCCCGACCGTGCGTCATCGCTGATCTTCGGCAGCCGAATCGGCTCGGGATCGCTGATCAGGGCGCCGAGGAGTCCCTTGCCCTTGGGCAGCGCGCCGATGTTCTCGACAGTCGTCTCGCTCATTCCCGAGTGGATGAACTGCTCCAACGAGCCGTCGGTGCCGATAACGCCCAGCGCCGCGTAGCGGGCACCGACCAGGGTGCGGGCGGCAACCACGATCGTGTGGAGCACGGTCGGCAAGGACAGCTCGCTGCTGATGATGGAGCGGTTGGCGCTGATCAGCTGTCTGAGCCGCTGCTGAGCGCTGATGATCTCTTCTGCCCTGTCGATCATCTGCGCCATCAGGACGTCGATCGGCAAGATGGCAGACGCTGTGCTCGCCGGAGACGCAACCGGCCGACCGCTCAGGCCATCTGGGTCGTCGGTTCCCGTCACGACCTCGACTCTAGGCCGTTGGGGACTCTAGGCCGTTGGGGACTCTAGGCCGTTGGGTCGGCTCCGCCGTGCGCCCGCCTCGGGTGCGGGACTGCTTCTACGCGAGGTTTCTACGCGAGGTCTCTACGCGAGGTCATGGATCGCGGAACTCTCGGCCGCTGGTTGGCCCGTCGGGTCGTCGCTCGGGGTCCGGCACCCTGCGCCCGAGCTGCATCAGGTCTGAGGCGGGGCCTGCTTGTCCAACTCCTCCTTGACCTGCTCGGCGGCGGCGTCGATCTGCTCGGTGTGCTGGCCTCCGGTCTTCTCCTCCGCCAGGTCGGCGACCTTGTCGATCGCCTGATCGGCCTCGGTGTTGTGCTCGCCGACCATGTCCTTGGCCTTGTCGAAGATTCCCATCCATGCCTCCTTGTTAGCGGTCCGATGAGTTGTTGACGGTCCGACGACGATAGCCGAGCGGTACGACAGGTCTAGCGGCGGCGCGTGTGTCCTTGCTCAGGCACTCGTGGCCAAACGAGCCAGGATCGCGTCGACGTCGTACACGCAGCCACCCCACGTGCCCCCGCTCACCTCCTGCAGCGCCGCCCACAGGCGGGTGTCCGCCGGCAGCTGGGGATGGCGCCGCAGCCCCGGCGCCGGATCACGACCGGCGAGCTCGATGGCCCCCTCCCGCGGAGTCAGCTCGGCACCGGGCCGACCCAGGAAGTCCAGCGACCCGGTCAGCTGGGCGGTGCGAGGGCGGTGTGCCCGACGGCCAGACCGAGCGCCTCGCCCACCACCTGCGCCGTTGCGGCGGTGCCGAGGAACTGGCAGCCACCACCGGAAGAGGCGCAGGCCGCACAGCCCAGCGCGGCGGCCTCGTCGAGACTGACCAGACCGTGGGCATACCGGGCACCCAGCGTCTGGAGCGCGCCCGCGTCCTCCCCGTGCGCAGCCGGCAGGGTCACCCCACCGGGGACCAGCACCGCCGGCACGTCCGGGGACCCGGCCAGCGCCATCATCATGGCCGGCAGCCCCTTGTCGCAGGTCGCGATGCCGACCACGCCGACCCAGTGCGGCAGCGACCGGATCAGCCGGCGCATCACGATCGCGGCGTCGTTGCGATAGGGCAGCGAGTCGAACATCGCCGTCGTGCCCTGGGAGCCGCCGTCGCACGGGTCGGAGACGAATCCGGCGAAGGGCAGGCAGCCGTGTGCGGTCAGCTCGGCGGCCACGGTCGCTGCGATGGTGCCGAGCTCGTAGTGGCCGGTGTGATAACCCAGCGCGGCCGGCGTGCCGTCGGTGTGTCGGATGCCGCCCTGGGTCGACAGGATCAGCACGCCGGGGTCGCCGGAACGGGCCGGGTCGGCACCCATCCCGACGTTCTGGGTCAGCCCGAAGATCATCCCGCTCGGCGCGTGCCGGAGCAGGTCGTCGGTGAGCGGAAGTCGTCCACTCGGGCCGTCCGCCTGACTGCGTACGTCGTACAGGTCGGGGCGGCTGGGGGCGAACACGCCGTCACTCATGGGCGGACCAGTCCGATCCGGGGCCTACCGCGACGACGGGGTTGGTCAGCGCTCCGAGGCCGTTGATCGTGACGGTCACTAGATCCCCCGCGGCCAAGGTGAAGTCCTGCGGCGGAACGATCCCGGTCCCCGTCATCAAGAACGCGCCGCTCGGGAAGCGGTTGGCGCGGAACAACCAGCGGGCCAACTCGGACACGTCGCGATGGATGGCCGCGCCGCTGATGGAGTCCGCGAACGCCAGCTGAGCGTCGCGCTCGATCGTCAGGCCGATGGTGAGGTCCGCGATCCGGATGTCCCCGGCCGGCACGAGACAGGGTCCGACGGCGCAACTCAGGTCGTACACCTTCGCCTGCGGCAGATAGAGCGGGTTCTCACCCTCAATGCTGCGCGAGGACATGTCGTTGCCGCAGCAGTACGCCGCGACGGTGCCTCCGGCGTCGACGGCCAGGGTGAGCTCGGGTTCGGGTACGTCCCATGTCGAGTCCGTCCGGATGCCCACCGCCTCGCCCGGTCCGCGGCTGGCGCCCGGCATCGCCTTGAGGAACAACTCGGGCCGCTCGGCGTCGTAGACCAGGTCGTACACGTCGGGCGTCGTCGACTCGGCGTTGCGGGCGGCGCGGCTGCGTTCGTACGTCACCCCGGACGCCCAGATCGGCTGGCCGCCGATCGGGGCCAGGATCCGATGACCGGTCGGCACCGGCCGGGTGGTCTTCTCCAGAGCCGCCCGGATCGCCGCGGAACCGGTGCTGATCAGCGCGTCGAGGTCGGTCTCGGCCAGCAACCGCTGTGGACCCTCGTCGGGTGGGCCGCTCGCCAAGACGATCTCGGCATCGAGCATGAGCTTCCACAACGCTGCGACCATGGTCCGATTCTCACCCAATCCACGCTCATCACCCCGGCCCTTCCACAACCGCCCTTCCACAACCGCCCACGCCTCGCCCACCGCTCACCCTTCCCCTCGCTAGCCCACTTCGCGCATTCCCGGGGCACTTCGCGCATCGGCGCCGATGCGCGATCTACGCCTCCGGTGCGCGAAGTGGATCAAACGAGGAGAAGACACGTGCGAAGTGCGGAGGCAGGCAGCGACGCCGCGGGTGGCACGGGAGACTGGACGCCGTGATTGTGGGTGTGGTCGGACCGACAGCCGTCGGGAAGTCGTCGATGGCACTGGCGCTCGCCGAGCAGCTGATCGAGTCGGGCCGTCCCGCCGAGATCGTCAATGCCGACTCGATGCTGCTCTATCGCGGGATGGACATCGGAACCGCCAAGCCGACTCCGGACGAGCTGGCCCTGGTGCCGCACCATCTGATCGACGTGCTGGACGTCACCCAGACGGCCACCGTCGCGGAGTTCCAGGGTTTGGCCCGCGAGGCGCTCGCGGACTGCCAGGCGAGGGGAGTGACGCCGATCCTGGTGGGCGGATCCGCACTGTACGTCCGCGCCGTCGTGGACGACTTCCGGTTTCCCGGCACCGATCCGGCGCTACGGGCGCGCCTCGAGGGCGAGCTCGCCGAGCTGGGACCGGAGGCCCTGCACGCCCGGCTGGCCGACCGGGACCCGTCCGCTGCTGCCACGATCCTGCCGGGCAACGCGCGACGCATCGTCCGGGCGTTGGAGGTGATCACCCTGACCGGCGGTCCGTTCAGCGCCTCCCTGCCGGAGCGCCGCTATCTGTTGCGCGACGTACGCCAGATCGGTCTCGATCTCGACCGACCAAGCGTGGACGTCCGGATCGCGACCAGGGTCGACACCATGTGGGCCGCCGGTCTGGTCGCCGAGGTCGAGCGACTGGTCGAGCGCGGGTTGCGCGACGGACTGACCGCGCCGCGGGCGCTGGGTTATGCGCAGGTCCTGCGACTCCTCGACGGGGAGCTGACCGAGGACCAGGCACGCGCCGAGACCGTCGCCGCGACCCGGAAGTTCGCCCGGCGGCAGGACTCGTGGTTCCGCCGCGATGAGCGGATCGCCTGGTTCGACGCGCGGCGCGATGATCTGGTGGCCGCCGTGCTGGCCGAGCTCGGCGAGTCGTGACGCCCTTCGACAGGCTCAGGGCTCATCGACAGGCTCAGGGCTCATCGGGGACTCAGGGCTCGGCGAGTTTTGACGCCCTTCGACAGGCTCAGGGCTCATCGACAGGCTCAGGGCTCATCGACAGGCTCAGGGCTCATCAACAGGCTCAGGGCTCATCGGGGACTCAGGGTCGGGTCGCATCGTGACCGGCGTGGAAGACTGAGCCCCATGCGCAGGTGGTCGTTCGCGAAGG
The DNA here is from genome assembly GCA_038257965.1 of Propionibacteriales bacterium. Taxonomy (GTDB): domain Bacteria; phylum Actinomycetota; class Actinomycetes; order Propionibacteriales; family Propionibacteriaceae; genus Microlunatus. Next base: position 16,816 of record JBBSQJ010000026.1, on the reverse strand, counting down.
GGCACGGCACCGAGAACGACTTCGTGCTGCTGCTCGACCGCGACGGCGTGCTCGACCTCGGCGAAGAGGAGGTCAGGTTCTTGTGCGACCGCCATGCCGGGATCGGTGCGGACGGAGTGCTCCGAGCAGTGCTGAGCAGCCACGTCCCGGAGTGGCCGGCGATCGCGGAGCGGACCGGTGGCAGCGTTGATCCGCAGGTGTGGTTCATGGACTATCGCAACGCCGACGGTTCGGTCGCGGAGATGTGCGGCAACGGCGTACGCGTCTTCGCCCGGTTTCTGCTCGATGAGGGTCTGGTCAGCGGGTACTCCTTCGCGGTCGCCACCCGAGCCGGGATCAAGTCGGTCAGCATGCTGCCCGACGGCTCGGTCCGGGTCGGGATGGGACCGGTGGCCCTGACCGGCACCGATGTCGAGGTGACAACCACCGACGGACAAACGTACGCAGCCGTCGGGGTCGATGTCGGCAACCCGCACGCCGTGAGCTTCGTGGCCGAGACGACCGAGCTCGCTGCGCTCCCACTGTGGATCGCCCCTCGATGGTCACCCGTCGAGGCGTTCCCGGCCGGGGTGAACCAGGAGTTCGTCGCGCTGCTGGGCGAGCGGCACGTCGCCATGCGGGTGTACGAGCGCGGCTCAGGTGAGACCCGTTCGTGCGGCACCGGTACGGTCGCGGTCGCCGCCGCTGCCCATGCCCGCTCGGGCGAATCGCTGGGCCCGGAGCCGGTCACGTACCGGGTCGACGTGCCCGGGGGGACGGTGTCGGTCGAACTGACCGCCGACCAGGCCTATCTGAGTGGACCGGCAGTCCTCGTCGCCCGCGGAAAGATCGCCGTGCCGAATGTCCGGCGCCACTCGACACCCCACACCAACCTGGAGGCCTGAATGGCGGTTCTGGACACCTCCTCGCTGGCCGGCAAGGTGTCGGTCGTCACCGGGGCCAATCGCGGGATCGGCCGGGCGCTGAGCCTCACCCTTGCCGAGGCAGGCAGCGACGTCGTGCTGCTGGTTCGTAATCCCGAATCTGCCGCCCCCGTCCTGGCGGAGATCACCGAGCTCGGCGCGCAGGCCGCGGTCGTGTCCGCCGACGTGACCGAGCCAGACTCGGTGGTCGGGGCGGTGAACGAGGTCGTCGAGCAGTTCGGCCGGGTGGACGTGCTGGTCAACAACGCCGGCGCCTGTATCCACCGGCCGGCGTTGGAGGTGTCGCAGGACGAGTTCAACCTCGTGATGAACGTGAACGTCAACGGGGTCTGGAACTGTGCCCAGGCGTTCGGCCGCCAGATGGTCAGTCAGGGCAGCGGGGCGATCGTCAACATCGGCTCGATCTCCGCGTTCGTCGTCAACCGCCCGCAGTGGCAACCGGCGTACAACGCGTCCAAGGCCGCCGTGCACCAGCTGACCAGGTCGCTCGCGGCCGAGTGGGCGCCGCACGGGGTTCGGGTCAACGCGGTCGCGCCCGGCTACACCCGCACGGAGATGGCACCGGTCGACGACCCCTTGTTCAAGAGCCGCTGGATCGACGACGCCCCGATGCAACGCGCCGCCGAGCCGGCTGAGCTCGGGCCGAGTGTCGTCTTCCTCGCGTCCGCCGCCTCCAGCTTCGTCACCGGTGAGGTGCTCGTCATCGACGGCGGCTACTCGCTGTTCTGACGCGCGTCGACCGGCGTCCGGCGCCCCCCTTCGACTCCGCACTACTTGTGGAAACCGTGCAGTTCCGGCAGTCCCGAGCGGCGTGTCGGTGCGACTGCTGCACAATTTCCGGCGGGCTGGCTCCGCCCAGAGCTAAACGGCTCGAATCTGTCCGCGGAGCGTGAGACTGTAGAAGAGATATGACAGCAGCTGACTTCGCACGTGCCGACGACGCACGAAACCGATCCGTCCCCGACCTGGTTGCCGAAGCCGAGCTGCCACCTGGTGCGGGCTCTGCGGAGGAGAGCGTTCGTCATGACGGGGACCAGCTCGATCTGGAGGAGCGGCACTCGCTGCGCCGGGTGGCCGGGATGTCCACCGAGCTCACCGACATCACCGAGGTCGAGTACCGCCGGCTCCTGCTGGAGCGGGTCGTGCTGGTCAGCGTGTGGACCACCGGAAGCGAGGTCGAGGCGGAGAATGCGATCGCGGAGCTGAAGCTGCTGGCCGAGACCGCCGGCTCGGAGGTGCTGGAGGGTCTGATCCAGCGCCGCACCCGGCCGGACCCGGCGACGTATGTCGGTCGCGGCAAGGTCGAGGAGCTCCGCGAGGTCGTTGTCGCCACCGGTGCCGACACGGTGATCTGTGACGGGGAGCTGGCGCCGGCCCAGCTGCGCAACCTGGAGGACCGGACCAAGGTCAAAGTCATCGACCGCACCGCGCTGATCCTCGACATCTTCGCCCAGCACGCGAAAAGTGCCGAGGGCAAGGCGCAGGTCGAGCTGGCCCAGTTGCAGTACCTCAAGCAGCGACTGCGCGGCTGGGGCGGCAACCTTTCGCGCCAGGCCGGTGGCCGGGCCGCAGGTGGTGCCGGGATCGGCGGTCGTGGCCCCGGCGAGACCAAGTTGGAGACCGACCGGCGCCGGATCAACCACCGGATCTCTCGGTTACGGACGGATCTTCGGGCAATGGACGGCACCCGCGAGACCAAGCGGGCCGAACGACGACGCCACCGGGTGCCGTCGGTGGCCATCGTCGGCTACACCAACGCAGGCAAGTCGAGCCTGCTCAACCGCCTGACCGATGCCGGTGTGTTGGTCGAGGACGCCCTGTTCGCCACCTTGGACCCGACCACGCGGCGGGCCCAGACCGCCGACGGCCGGGTCTACACCCTCACCGACACCGTCGGGTTCGTCCGGCACCTGCCGCACGACCTGGTCGAGGCGTTCGCGTCCACCCTGGAGGAGACGGCGCAGGCTGATCTCCTCGTGCACGTGGTCGACGGGGCGGATCCCGACCCGACCGGCCAGATCACCGCCGTCCGCGGCGTACTGTCCGACGTCGGCGCCGGTGATCGACCCGAGCTGATCGCGATCAACAAGGCCGATCTGGCCAGCGAGACCGCGCTCACCGCGCTCCGCTCGCAATATCCGGACTCGGTCGTGGTGTCGGCCCGCACCGGTCGAGGGATGCATGAGCTCCGATCCCGGATCGAGGCGGGTCTGCCCCGGCCGGAGGTCGAGATCCGCGCATTGATCCCGTACGACCGGGGCGACCTGGTCGACAAGATCCATCGCACGGGAGAGCTCGGGGTGACCGAGCACACCGAGCACGGCACGCTGATCTCGGCACGGGTTCATCCGAGTCTGGCCGGCGAGCTCGAAAGGTACGCTCTCGCAGGTGACGACCGCCGGCTCGCGTAACAAGGACGCGTTCGGCAGCACGTCGACTGAGAACATGCGGCCTGAATCGGTCGGCGGCACGTCGACGGCGCACCTGCGGCCCGAGCCCGGTCAGCAAACCTTGACCGAGCATGCGCGGCCCGAGGCTGGCCTACCGACGACGGAGCAGATCCGGTCTGAGCCGGTCGAACGCCCTTCCTCGAGCTCGCGGACCAGGCGGCCTGAGCCTGTCGAAGGCCGAGGTGAATCCGGTCATCGCGCCGTCCTGCACGCGGCGGTCGCCGGGATCGGCGGGGCCGAGCGGCCCGGTCAGCTCGAGATGGCCGACGCCGTGGCGCTGGCCCTGGACAGCGGTCAGCATCTGCTCGTGCAGGCCGGGACGGGCACCGGCAAGTCGCTGGGCTATCTTGTCCCCGCTCTGATCCGTCTGTTGGAGCATGACCGCGAGCGGATCGTCGTCGCCACCGCGACGCTCGCCCTGCAGCGGCAGTTGGCCACCAAGGACATCCCCACCGCGCTGGACGCGGTGCACCAGATCACCGGCAAGCGGCCCCGACACGCGATCTTGAAGGGCCGGACGAACTATGTCTGCCGGCTGAAGGCGACCGAAGGGGTCGCCGAAGAGCAGGGCACGCTGCTCGGGGTAGAGGAGCTGACCACAGGTCTGGCGGCATCGGCTGCGCCGAGCTCTGTGATCGCCGCTGAGGTGCTGGCCCTGCGCAGCTGGGCCGATGACGAGCACCGCAAGAACAGCCTCGCCGACCGCGACGATGCCCCCACGCACACCGAACGCGCCTGGCAGCAGGTGTCCATCCCGGTGCGCGAGTGCCTCGGCCGCGACCGCTGCCCGCTCGGCGACACCTGTTTCGTCGAGCGGTCCCGGGATGTCGCTCGGGCCGCGGACCTCGTCGTCACCAACCATGCACTGCTGGCCATCGACGCCATGCACGGTGGCACCGCGCTGCCCGAACACACCGCGGTCATCATCGACGAGGCACACGAACTCGTCGCCCGGGTGACCGGAGCGGCCTCGGCCGAGCTCAGTCCCCAACTGATCGACCGGGTCGGACGCCGGGCGCTGACCCATCTCACCGACGAGACCGCGCTGGAGCTGCTCGAATCGGCCGACACCCTGCGCAAGGCATTGGACGAAACCGCTCCGGGTCGGATCGAGGACGCCGACTCCGCCCTGGGCCAGGCCTGCGACATGGTGCGGACGGCGGCGCGGAAGGCGGTCAGTGCGATGACGAGTTCCGACACCAAGGCCGAGCCGGAACAGCGGCAAGCCGCAGCGGCGGTCAAGGAGGTCTTCGACGTCGCCGAACGACTGGCCGCGATGAGCGGACACGATGTGATCTGGGTGGCCGAGAGCGAACGCGACGGTCGCGACGTGCGGGCGGCGCCGTTGTCGGTGGCCGGCCTGATGCGATCCAGGGTGTTCGGGCAGGCGACCACCGTGCTGACGTCGGCGACCCTGAAGCTCGGCGGCGACTTCAACCGGGCGGCGACGTCGGTCGGGTTGCGGCTGGACGAGCAGGACGCGGCGGTCGTCCGAGTCGAGGTGTGCCAGCCGGACGCGATCGTTGTCGGGCAGGCCAGCCCGGACGAGGCGGCCGAGGCGGCAGGTGCGGGTGAGGCCGACGGAACGGGTGAGACGAACGGGACGGGTGAGACGAACGGGACGGATGAGACGGATGAGACCAGTGAGACGGGTGAGACCAGTGAGACGGGTGAGATGGATGAGATGGGCGACGTCGATGACGATTCCGACGAGGAGCCGCAGCCGTGGCACGGGCTCGACGTCGGTTCGCCGTTCGACTATCGCCGGCAGGGCATCTTGTACGTCGCCCGCCACCTTCCGCCGCCCGGTCGCGACGGGCTGCCGGACGCGACCATCGCCGAGATCGCGGAACTGGTCTGGGCCGCAGGCGGACGTACGCTCGGGCTGTTCTCGTCCAGACGTGCCGCGGAGGTCGCCGCGGTTCGGGTACGCAAGGATCTGCCAAAACTGACGGTGCTCTGCCAAGGCGACGCGCAGCTGCCCGAGCTGACCCGGCGGTTCGTCGCGGACGAGTCGGCGAGCCTGTTCGGGACGCTGTCGCTGTGGCAGGGCGTGGACGTGCCCGGCGACACCTGCCAGCTGGTGATCATCGACCGGATCCCGTTCCCGCGACCCGACGACCCGCTGATGACCGCCCGGCAGCGCTCGGTGGCGGAGGCGGGAGGCAACGGGTTCATGACCGTCGCCGCCTCCCATGCCGCCTTGCTGCTGGCCCAGGGCTCCGGTCGGCTGATCCGCCGGATGAGCGACCGGGGGATGGTGGCCGTGCTCGATCCGCGGCTGGTCACGGCCCGTTACGGCACTTTCCTGCGGGCCTCGATGCCGCAGATGTGGCCAACTACCGATCGAGAGATCGCCATCGGAGCGCTTCGTCGCCTGACCGGCAGCGCCTGACCGGCACCCACCCGCTGCACCGCACCCCAGCGGAACGGCTCACCCACCGCGAAGTGGGCGCATCTGACAGCGACACGCCGGTGAGGGATGTCGTACGCGCCCACTTTCCCGCCGAACTCCGAGATCGGGTATCCGGCGCGGCCTCTAGAATTCGGAGATCGTGTCGATCTTCGCCGAGAAACCCACGCTGGTCGGCCGGACTGTCGTGTTGCGACCGTTCACCTCGGCCGACATCGCCGCCATGGGTGGGATCCTGGCTGATCCCGACGTGTTGCGCCTGACCGGATCGGTACACACCACCGAGGCAGCGCACGGCGCGCTCGGCGAACTCGACGAGCGCGCCCGCGAGTGGTACGACACTCGAAACGCGCAGGTCGACCGGCTCGATCTCGCCGTGGTCGACCGCTCCACCGACCGGTGCATCGGCGAAGCCGTACTCAACGACCTGAGCCCACCCGACGCCACGTGCAACTTCCGGATCCTGCTCGGGCCGGACGGCCGCGATCGTGGTTTCGGCTCCGAGGCCACCCGACTGATGGTGGATCACGCGTTCGCCACGACAAACCTGCACCGGATCGAACTGGACGTGATCGGCTTCAATCCGAGAGCGCTGCGGGTGTACGAACGGGCCGGCTTCGTGATCGAAGGCCGACGTCGCGACGCTTTCACCTTCGACGGCCGACGTTATGACGACATCATCATGTCCGTCCTGCGACCGGAATGGGAGTTCCAGCGCGGCAGCCGTCCCTGACCCTCCGACACGGTGCCATACCAGCGTCGCGTCGGCAGGACTCGTCGCAGAGGCTCAGGTTCCCAGGTGCGGTCGGGGACCCCGTCCCGGTGCCGATCGCGAGGTGCCGATAGCTGGCATTGCCTCGACTCAGACCACTGGTAGGCAGACCCTTGCCGACTCGGGGCATGAAACGTGACGGAAGCGCTGTACGTGGCCGCCTGACGGCGCCGCGGCGCGGAGTGTGAGGACTTCTGCGCGGACCCGTTCGCCAGTGCGCGTCGGTCGCGGAAACGTCGGCGGGCGGGACTAACCTAGGCGTCTGCTGACTTCCCCCAGCACCCGACCGGCACGCTGGCCGGTGTAGGTTTCGTGGGCCCGCGCCACCGTGCGTTCTTGGGTTCCAGGTGTGCAGGTACGCGCTTTGCAGGAGGGTGCTCGTCATGGTGGAGGGTGCAGCGGGGCGGGCCTCAGACTCCTTCGTGCACCTGCACGTCCACTCCGAGTACTCGATGCTGGACGGCGCCGCCCGGGTCGGCGATCTGTTCACCGGGTGCGCGGAGCTGGGCATGCCGGCCATCGCCATGACCGACCACGGCAACCTGTTCGGCGCGTACGAGTTCTACAAGGCCTCGAAGGCGACCGGGGTGAAGCCGATCATCGGGCTCGAGGCGTACGTGACGCCGAAGACCCACCGCTCCGAGCGCAAGCGGGTCCGCTGGGGCGACTCGGCCGACTCAGCCGGCGACGACGTCTCCGGCGGTGGCGCGTACACCCACATGACGATCCTGTCCGAGACCACCGAGGGGATGCACAACCTCTTCCGGATGGGCTCGCTCGCCTCGCTCGAGGGCTACTTCTACAAGCCGCGCGTCGACCGGGAGTTGCTGCAGACCTACAGCAAGGGGCTGATCGCCACCACCGGCTGTCCCAGCGGAGAGGTGCAGACCTATCTGCGCCTCGGTCGCTACGACGATGCGGTCGCCAGCGCGGCGGAGTTCCGCGACATCTTCGGGCCCGAGAACTACTTCGTCGAGTTGATGGATCACGGCCTGACGATCGAGAACCGGGTTCGCTCCGACCTCCTGCGGATCGCCAAGGACCTCGCGTTGCCGCTGGTCGCCACCAACGACCTGCACTACGCGAATCGTGCGGACGCAGCCGCCCACGAGGTGCTGCTGTGCGTGCAGTCGGGCTCCACCATGGCCGACGCGAACCGGTTCAAGTTCGATGGAGACGGCTATTACCTCAAGTCGCCGGCGGAGATGCGAGCACTGTGGTCCGAACTGCCACAGGCCTGCGACAACACCTTGGCCATCGCCGAGCGCTGCGACATCTCCTTCGCCGAGGGCGTGGGCACGTACATGCCGCGCTACCCCTGCCCGCCTGGGGAGAACGAAGAGTCCTGGTTCGTGCGTGAGGTCGAGACCGGCCTGCGCCGGCGGTTCCCGAACGGGATCCCGGACCAGGTTCGCACCCAAGCCGCGTTCGAGTCCGAGGTCATCGTGTCGATGGGCTTCGCCGGCTACTTCCTGGTCGTCGCCGACTTCATCAACTGGGCCAAGGAGAACGGCATCCGGGTGGGTCCCGGCCGCGGGTCTGGTGCCGGGTCGATGGCGGCGTACGCGATGCGGATCACCGACCTCGACCCGCTCGAGCACGGACTGATCTTCGAGCGGTTCCTCAACCCCGACCGGGTCTCGATGCCCGACTTCGACATCGACTTCGACGAGCGGCGGCGGGCCGAGGTGATCCGCTACGTCACCGAGAAGTACGGCGACGACCGGGTCTCCCAGATCGTCACGTACGGCACGATCAAGGCCAAGCAGGCAGTCAAGGACGCCTCCCGGGTGCTCGGGTATCCGTTCGCGGTGGGGGAGAAGCTCACCAAGGCGATGCCGCCGCCGGTGATGGGCAAGGACGTGCCGCTGACCGGGCTGTTCGACCCCGAGCACAAGCGCTACAACGAGGGCGGCGAGTTCCGCGCGCTGTACGACAACGAGACCGACGTGAAGACCGTCGTCGACACCGCGATCGGTCTGGAGGGTCTGAAGCGGCAGTGGGGCGTGCACGCGGCGGGTGTGATCATGTCGAGCGCGCCCCTGATCGACATCATCCCGATCATGAAGCGCGAGCAGGACGGCGCGATCATCACCCAGCTGGACTACCCGACGTGCGAGTCGCTCGGGCTGATCAAGATGGACTTCCTCGGACTGCGCAACCTGACCGTGCTCGACGATGCGCTGGAGAACATCACCCGCAACCGCGGCAGCGACCTGGTGCTGGAGGACCTCACCCTCGACGACCCCAAGACGTTCGAGCTGCTGGCCCACGGCGACACGCTCGGGGTGTTCCAGCTCGACGGCGGGCCGATGCGTTCGCTGCTGCGCCTGATGCGGCCGGACAGTTTCGCCGACATCTCCGCCGTGCTCGCGCTGTACCGGCCGGGTCCGATGGGCGCCGACAGCCATACGAACTACGCGCTCCGCAAGAACAACCGGCAGCCGGTCAATCCGATCCATCCCGAGCTGGAGGCGCCGCTGGCGGAGATCCTGGGAGAGACGTACGGCCTGATCGTCTATCAAGAACAGGTGATGGCGATCGCGCAGAAGGTCGCCGGCTACACCCTGGGCGCCGCCGACCTCTTGCGTCGGGCGATGGGCAAGAAGAAGAAGGCCGAGCTGGACGCCCAGTTCGAGACGTTCTCGGCGGGCATGCTCGAGCGCGGATACTCTGCCGCCGCGGTCAAGGCCTTGTGGGACGTCCTGCTGCCGTTCTCCGACTACGCGTTCAACAAGGCCCACACCGCGGCGTACGGGCTGGTCTCCTACTGGACGGCCTTCTTGAAGGCCAACTACCCAGCCGAGTTCATGGCGGCCCTGCTGACCTCGGTGGCCGACGACAAGGACAAGATCGCCATCTACCTGGCCGAGTGCCGGCGGATGGGGATCGCGGTGCTGCCGCCGGACGTCAACGAGTCGGAGGCCAACTTCACCGCCGTCGGCACCGATATCCGGTTCGGACTGACCGCGGTCCGCAACGTCGGCCGCAACGTGGTCGACGGAATCGTCGTCGCTCGCAGCGAGATCGGCAAGGCCGTCAACTTCCACGGCTTCCTCGATGCCGCTCCGTTGGTGGTCTGCAACAAGCGCGTGATCGAGTCGTTGATCAAGGCCGGCGCGTTCGACTCGCTCGGTGACACCAGGCGCAGCCTGCTCGCGGTGTACGACCGCAACGTCGACGAGATCATCGACATCAAGCGCAACGAGGCGATCGGGCAGGACGACCTGTTCGGCGGCGATGCGGCGATCGGTGACCGGATGCTGAGTCCGGTGCCGGACCTGCCGGAGTGGGACAAGCGGACCAAGTTGGCCTTCGAGCGGGAGATGCTCGGGCTGTATGTCTCCGACCACCCCCTGCAGGGGCTGGAGCACGTCCTCTCCGCCGAACGGGACATCTCGATCGGCTTGCTGCTGGCCGACGACGGGCCGCGCGAGGGGCAGTACACCATCGCCGGAATGATCACCCAGGTCACCCGGAAGACGACCAGGCGCGGCGACATCTGGGCGGTGATCAGCGTCGAGGACCTGGAGGCCTCGGTCGAGGTGCTGCTGTTCCCCAAGGCATACGAGCAGGTCGCGACGGTGCTCGCTCCGGACACCGTGGTCAAGGTGCGCGGCCGGCTCAAGGCCGACGAGGACTCGGTGAGCATCAACGCCTCCGAGCTCAGCCTGCCCGACATCACCGACACCCCGACCGGACCGGTGGTGATCTCGCTGCCCGCTCCGCGCTGCACTCCGCCGGTGGTCGCGCAGCTTCGAGACGTGCTGACGGCTCACCCCGGCGTCACCGAGGTGCGGCTGAAGCTGCTGTCGCAGGGAAAGACGACAGTCATGAGACTCGACGATCAGTTGCGGGTGACGCCGTCGCGACCGCTGATGGCCGACCTCAAGGCCCTGCTCGGGCCGTCATGCCTGGCGTCGTAGCGTCGTGAGCGGAGTGAGCTCGGCGGGGCCGGAGGAGTCCGGGTCTGCCGCGGAACCGAACCCGATCTCGGCCGGTGCGGTGCCTGAGGCTGACCGGCCGGCCGACCCGTCGACGGTTCCGGCGGCCGAGCCGTCGGCCGGCTCACCGACCGAACCGGCCGTCACGAGCAGCCGCAGGTGGTGGCAGGGGTTGCTGTACCTGCTCGCCTCGTCCGGGATCGGAGCCGTCGCCGGAGTCTTGTGGTGGCAGATCGTCGACCTGCCCGTCTACACGGTAGGAGCCGACGGCGGAGCGAGCACCACCGAGCGCGGCCTGACCGAGTACGTCGCCGGCGACGCATGGTTCAGCCTGATCGGGTTCGTGGTCGGAGCCTGCCTGGGCTGGTTCGCGTGGCGGCTGTTCCGCCGGAGCGGCTGGGTCGTCGTGCCGCTGGTGGTCGGTGCCTCGGTGCTGGCGGCCCTGGTCTGTTGGCTGGTGGGCTGGGAGTTCGGCCCCGGCCCGTTCCCGCCGCGACTCGCGGACGCTCAGCCCGGGTCGCTGGTGCCCATCGAGCTCACCGTTCGCGCCCGCGCTGCCGTGCTGGTCTGGCCGTTCGCGGCGGTGCTGGTGACCCTGCTGGGTTCCTCGCTGGGCCGAGACGACGAGGAACCGCGGCCGATCTTCGCGAAGCGGTCCCACCGAGCATCCAGTCCCTGAGCCACAGGTTTCGCTGAGCCACGGGTCGCTTCAGGTCACCTGGCTTACTAGCAGTCACCGGTAAGGTCCTGCCGTGGTCAGGCACGTCAAACGTTCGGGTGCTGGGCCGTTGCGCGCCACCACGAGGTCCGGGTGAGCGGGCCGGTCGGGATCTGGCGCGTGCCGGGGATGCCTGCGTTGATCGCCGTCACCTTCCTCGGCTTCTGCGGCTACGCGGTCCTGCTTCCGGTAGCGCCGCTGTGGGCGGTGCACGGCGGCGCCGATCCGGCTGGCGCCGGGCTGGTCAACGGGGTGCTGCTGGGGTTCACCGTGCTCACCCAGCTGTTCGTTCCCCCAGCGCTCCGGCATTTCGGATGGGGACCGGTGCTCGTGGTCGGCATGGTGCTGCTCGGTGTCCCCGCCGTCTTGTTCGCCTTGAGCGACGGCTTGGTGGCGATCCTCATCCTGTCCGCGATCCGTGGCGTGGGTTTCGGCGTGCTCACGGTGGCCGGGAGCGCGGCCGTCGCGCAACTGGTCGAACCCGGCCGCCGCGGAGAGGCGATCGGTGCGTACGGCTTGGGCATCGCACTGCCCCAGCTCATCCTGCTGCCGCTGGGACCGTGGGTCGCCGAACACGTGGGGTTCACCGTCTTGTTCGGGATCAGCGCGCTGCCCGTGCTCGGCATCGCGCCGGCGCTCCGGCTCGCCCGTGCTATCCCCGAGGAACCCGTCGACGGCGTGGTCGACGTGCGGGAGCCCGGCGGTGCGCGGGCCGATGCGGCGCCCGACATCGAGTCGCGACGGATGGCCTACCACCGGCTGATCCGTCCGATGCTGCTGCTGCTGCCGGTGACCCTCGCCGGGGGCGCGGTCATCACCTTCGCGCCGCAGATGGTCAGCAGTGCCTTGGTGACCACCCTGGGGCTGTTCGTGATGGGGTTGGTCACCGCACTCACCCGGTGGCGCGCGGGGATTCTCGCCGACCGGCTCGGCGCCGAACGGTTCATCTGGCCGCTGGTGCTCGTCACCGTCGTCGGCATGATCTTGGTGGCCTGGTCGGTGATCGACAGCGAGCAGACACGGGTCTGGCCGTTCTTCGCCGGCATGGTCGTGCTGGGGCTGGCCTACGGGTCCTTGCAGAACCTCACCCTGGTCGTGGCCTTCGACGTCGTCTCCCGTGCCCACCACAATCTCGCGAGCGCGGTCTGGAACATCGGGTTCGACCTGGGCACCGGCCTGGGGTCGGTGGTGGTCGGTTTCATCGCCGTGCAGGCCTCGTTCACGGTCGGTCTGTTGGCGGCTGCGCTGGTTTCGGTCGCTGCCCTCCCGCTCGCGTTGCTGCACCGGCGCGGCTGAGCATCGGTGGCTGTGGACCCGGGGGGAAACGGCGCGGCTGAGAAACCGGCTGGGCGAACGGGCGCGGCTGATGAACGGGCGCGGTGGCAAGGTCAGCGCGACGAACGAGCGCAGCGCCACAAACCGGGTCGATCTCGTCGACGAAGGCGCCGATGTCCGTGGGGGAGCGCTCAATGTCCGGCGATGTCGGCCGTGATCGCGCCAGTGACCCTGCGCAGGTCAGCCGGTGCGAGCTCGACCTGGAGTCCACGTTTGCCGGCCGAGACGAAGATGGTGTCGAACCGGTCGGCACCCGCATCGATCACCGTGCGCAATAGGGTGCGCTGGCCGATCGGCGAGATGCCGCCGACGACGTACCCGCTGGACCGCGCCGCTACCGCCGGATCAGCCAGCGTCGCCTTCTTCGCGCCCAGCGCCGCGGCGAATGCCTTGAGATCGAGTTGAACCGAAACCGCGACGATGCCGACCGCGAGCTCGCCGCCGACGTCGGTCACCAACGTCTTGAAGACCCGCTCCGGCCGGAGACCGAGCTTGGTGACGACCTCGTCGCCGAAGTCGGTCGCGCCGTCTCGGTGATCGTAGCGATGCAGCGTGAAGTCGATCCCTGACGCCAGCAGGGCGCTCGCGGCGGGTGTACTGCCCGGCTGCTTGGCCACCCGTTCCTCCTCGCTATGGACGCACGAACTCCGTTTGACCCTACGAGGTCGGTGTCAAAGGATGGCCCGAACAGCGGCCGGGTCGCGCCCAGGAAAATGCGGGTCGATGCTTTCGGGCCGACGGGAACTGATGGTCTGGCCGTCGCCGACGCGAACACCATCGCTTCGACTCACTCCACCTCGATGCCGCGGGCTGGTTGCGTAACGCTCGAGCTCGCACGGGAGGGGAGGTGAGATCAGGTCAGCAACCGCAGCAACGCGGTCACGGTGACGGCCACCACGAAGACCACCAGCACGCCCTGGCGCAGCAGTAGGGCGATCACCGCGGCGCCCATGCCGGCCAGCACCCGCCAGTCGATGCCGTAGCGCCCGCCATGGTCGAACAGCTGCACCGCAACCAGCGCGGCCAACATGGCGATTGGCAAGAAGCCGGCGATCCGCTGCACGCGGGGGTTGTTGAGCACCGACTCGGGCAGCGAGACCCCGGCCAGCTTGAGACCGTACGACCCTAGTGCCGCAACGATCAGGGCGATCCAGAGCGCAGTCACGACGGCGCCTCCTCATCGGTCTCGGCGGTGGTGGGTGCAGCGCGGACACGGGTGAAGCCGGCGGCCAGAGCTACCCCGGCAGCGGCGATCACGGGAACACCGGCAGGGGCGATCGGCACCAGGACCAGGGCGAGCCCGGCGCCGCCCAAAGCGACCCAGCGTGCCTCGGCTCGTCTCAGGCTGGGCCAGAGCAGGGCGAGGAAAACCGCCGGTGAGGCCACGTCGAGACCGAACGTGGTCGGGTCGATCGCGCCACCGAGCAGTGCACCACCGAGGGAGCCGACCTGCCACAAGGCGAACAGGATCAGCCCGGTCGCCCAGAATGCGTAGCGCCGGGCCCGGGTGGTGGACTGGCCGAGGGCCATCCCTGTGGTCTCGTCGATGACGAAGTGCGCCGTGGAGAGCCGAGCCAGTCCGTGCGGGGACAGGAACTCCGACATCGTCACCCCGTAGAACCCGTTGCGTACACCCAACAGCAGTGCGGCGGGAACGGCCGCGAACGGCGAGCCCGCAGCAGCGACCCCGACGAACGCGAACTGCGAAGCGCCGGAGAACATCACCAAAGACAGCACCATCGTCTGCGCGACGCTCAACCCGGACCCGACCGACACCGCGCCGAAGGACATGCCGAACACGGCGGCGTAGACGCCGATGCCGACGGCTGCCCGCAGGATCGCCGCCCGTTGCGGCAGCGCAGACGTCGATGCCGTCGGTTCGTCCGTGCTCAACGCCACCACCCGACCAGCGCAGTCAGCAACGGGGCGACCAGCAGGGCGGGCAGCAGGTTGCCGACCGGCACCGCCTTGAGCTGCAGCAGGCGCAGCCCGACCCCGATCAGCAGCAGACCACCGGCCGCCGTGATGGCGGCCAGCTCGGCCGCGGGAAGGACATCGCCGACGAAGAACCCGACGACGGTCAGGGTGCCCTGGACGGCCGCGACCGCGACCGCCGCCGCCATCACGCCCGCGCCGAGGGAGGCCGCAAAGGCGATCGAGGCGAACCCGTCCAGCGTGGCTTTGAGGATCAGCTGCTGCGAACCCAACCCGATGCCGTCGAACAGCGAGCCGAGGATGGTCAGTGGGCCGACGCAGAAGACCAGGGAGGCGGTGACGAAGCCCTCGATGAACCGCTCCCGGGCGGCATGCTCGTCCTGGCTGCCGTGGCCGGTCGGGCCGGACGCGCCGGAGACCCCAGATGGGCCGGAGGGGCCGGATGAGCCGGAGACGCCAGACGGGCCGGACAGCCAGGGACCGCCCGAAAGTCCGGACCGGCGGGTCAATCGTCCACGGAGCCAGCCACCGAAGCCCTCCAGCCTGCGCTCGATATCGACCAGGGAACCCGCGATCCCACCGATCAGCAGTGCGCCGAGCACGATCAGCACCGGCGCGGCGCTGCCGACCTCCGCGGTGAAAGCGTCGGACGTGACCTCGACGGCCGCCAGACCGCCGATCAGGAGGGTGACCAGGCCGAGCGCGTCGGTGACGGTGTGGCGGGTGCGATCCGGCAGACGTGCCCCGATGAGCAGTCCGATGCCCGATCCGACGACCACGGTGGCCACGTTGACGACGGTGCCGAAGCCTGGGAACACGCGCCGACGCTACCTGCTGATCAGCGATGTCCGGTGATCACGCCGTCGATGTCCGCGATCGGGCGCCAGGGGTTCGAGACAGCGTCGGTAGGCCCTACCGCACCGATCACCGGTGATCTCGCGCTTCGGGCCGGCCGTCGTCCCCGCCAGCTGTGCGACCACCCAGTGCTACATCCAGCCGACTTCGCGCGTCCTGGGTCCACTTCGCGCATCGGCGCCGATGCGCAAGGTGCCCCCAGAGTGCGCGAAGTGGGGAGGGAGGGATCGGTCTGGGGCCGAGTCAGAGGTCACGCACGCGCCGGCGGAGTCCGGTCCGGGCTGAGCTGCTGCTTCTCGAGCCAGCCGAGACAGGACTGGGCCACGGCACTCCAGCCGTCATCGATCACCAGTGAGTGACCTCGATCGGCGAACTCGACGACGTCGGTCCGCGCCACGGAGTCCCGGTACAGCTTCGCGGTCGCCTTGGTGATCGTCTCCGGCACCGTGTGGTCGAGGCCGCCCATGATCAACAGCAGCGGGCCGCGCTCGGTGTTCTCCGTGCGGACCTTGGCCGGGGAGTGTGGGGAGAAGTTGGCGGTGGCTGCCTCGAACAGGGGCCGACCGGGGCCCGGGATGGTCCAGGCCTCGTACAACCGGTCGGACTCCTCCCGCGAGATCGCGTTGCCGAACGCGTAGTGGAACTGGTCGGCGGTGAGGGACACGGCCCGGTGACGGTTGGCGGGGTTCTTGAACACCGGCAAGGTGGCGTGCAGCGAGGACAGCGGAACCGGCAGCACCCCTTTGATCTGGGCCGCGTCGATGGCGATGCCGGCCGCGCCGAGGCCCTCGCCGAGCAACTTCTGCACCAGCAATCCGCCGAAGGAGTGGCCGATCAGGATCGGCGGGGACGGCAGCGCCTCGATCACCGCTGCATAGTGCTCGGTGACCTCCTCGATGCCCCGGTCGGCGACGGCATCCGGATCGTTGCGCGTCGCCTCGACGGTGGGCGCGTCACCCGGCCAACCCGGGGCACTCGGTGCATAGCCGTGTTCGGTGAACAGGTCGATCCACGGCTGCCAGGACGCGGAGTGCAACCAGAGGCCGTGGATGAAGAGCACCTGGGTCGCGCTGTTGTTCATGGAGTCTCCTTCAGACGTACGGATGGGTCGGGTCGGTGGGTGGTCGGTCGGGTCGCCGGGGGCCGAGAGCTTGGACAACGGCGTCGGTGTCGACGTACGCCGACAGGCCGATGACCCGCCCGCCGCGGAGCCGCCAGATGTGAACCTCGGCGGAGTCGAACGCTATACCGGTCGCTCTGGCCACGCCGTGCGTGCGGCCGACCTGGACGACGTCCTCGCCTGCCACGAACAAAGGACCGGTCTCGACGGTGCTGTCGATCGCCCGGGCGACGCCCGCCAGGAAGGTGGCCAGCCCGGGATAGCCGTGGTGATGGCCCCCGTACGGGAGCGTTTCCGACTGGTAGATGTGCACCTCGGGATCGGTCAGGGCGGTCAACGCGTCGACGTCCT